>JAYVXE010000482.1:0-27542 GCA_043785395.1 Burkholderiaceae bacterium
ATCCATGCTTGTTTTGCATGGATTTGTGCCGTAGGCGTCAAGGAAGAGGACTACGTACTTCATAGAATCATCGACGCCAGGGCGGTTTTGCGTAAGTCCTATTTTGAGAAAACGGCTTTGACAACGGAAAAACCGCACAGCCGGTCGATGATTCTATGAAGTACGTAGTCCTCTTCCTTGACGCCTACGGCACAAATCCATGCAAAACAAGCATGGATTTATGCGACGCAATCTAGGCAAATTCCACGCCACAAAGCACAACAGGCCCGAAGGCCTGTGGTTGAACACTGCAATTTTTGCGCCAATAAAGCCGCAAACGTTCCTTAGGTTATGGGCGCGGTCAAGCCATGCTCACGGCGATGAAAGCCAGCAAAAAAATCAGCACCGCGCCCACCAGCGGCAGCACCAAGGGCATGGAGGCGACGATATTTTCGACAGCATCCGGTGCGTGCCCATGGGTGTAGTCGGGCGCACTGGCTGCTGCTGCGGCGGCGGCGTTGGATGGGGGCTGGGACATGTTGGGCTCCTGGTGGTTCTCGAATGGGCTGGATTTTAACGGGCTGGCGCAGCACTCTGGTCAGCAAGCTAAAAACCGCCAACTAAAATTAATTCAATAGCAAACAATTGTTTAATTGTATTGATCTCAACTATAAAACACATAGAAATGCTTTAAAAACATGCGCTAACAGCTATTAAATTAATAAAAACATGCTGTAAAACCGCGCGTGCCACACCGGCCTAAGCCCGGCCCAAGCCCGGCCATGCTCTGATCGGTCTGGCGGAGAACGCTGGCAACGGCTGCTGCGCAAGCGGGTACGCCGCAGCCGCTCGTGGCGCTAGCGAGCCTGTCGGACTGTAGGCACCGAAGCGAAATGGAGCCCCAGCGATGACGATTTTTGCCGACTTTGCAGGCCCATAGCTCAGCGATGGGTCAAGAAGGCGGTAAAAAATGGACCGCTGCGCCGCCATTGCAGCCGATGCCCCCGATAGTCCGGCAGGCTCCTAGATTTTTGCCCTATAGTTTTGCCAGCCCGCCGAGCGCTGCGGCTTTTCGTTCGCATTTGGCCGTCCCGCCTCTTCCACCTTTGTGACAACCGGAGTTTTCTCTATGAGCTATCCCGCAACCCGCCTCTTCATTGCCGGTGCTTGGCACGACGCTGCCGACGGCAAAACACTGGCCGTGCTGAACCCGGCCACGGGCCAGGAGATTGGCCGCGTCGCCCACGCCAGCCGCATCGATTTAGACCGCGCCTTGGCGGCGGCGCAATCCGGCTTCGAGGTCTGGCGCGACGTGTCAGCGTTTGAGCGGGCCAAAACCATGCGCCGCGCCGCCAGCCTGGTGCGTGAACGCGCCGATGCGATTGCCGCGCTGATGACGCAAGAGCAGGGCAAGCCCTTGGCCGAGGCCCGGGTCGAAGTGCTGGCCGGGGCCGACACCATCGACTGGTTTGCCGACGAAGGCATGCGCGTTTATGGCCGCATCGTGCCGGCACGCAATGTGGCGGCGCGCCAAATGGTGCTGAAAGACCCGGTCGGCCCGGTGGCGGCGTTCACGCCCTGGAATTTCCCCGTCAACCAGGTTGTGCGCAAGATGGCGGCCGCGCTCGCCACCGGTTGCTCGATCCTGGTCAAAGCACCGGAGGAAACCCCGGCCAGCCCGGCGGCGCTGGTGCAGGCTTTTGCCGACGCCGGGCTACCTGCGGGCGTGGTGGGGCTGGTCTACGGAGACCCGGCGGAAATCTCCAACTACCTGATTGCGCACCCGGTGATCCGCAAGCTCACCTTCACCGGCTCAACCCCGGTCGGCAAGCAGCTGGCGGCCTTGGCGGGGCGGCACATGAAGCGCGTCAGCATGGAGCTGGGCGGTCACGCGCCGGTCATCATTGCCGAGGACGCCAATATCGCGCTGGCCGTGCGGGCCTCGGCGGCGGCCAAGTTCCGCAACGCCGGCCAGGTCTGCATCGCGCCGACCCGGTTTTTGGTGCACAGCAGCATCCACGCCGAATTTGTCACCGCGCTGGCCCGCCATGCGCAAGGCCTCAAGGTCGGCGACGGCTTTGCCGCCGACACCCAAATGGGGCCGATGGCCAATCCACGCCGGATTGCCGCCATGGTCGAGCTGGTGCAAGACGCAGCCAAACAGGGTGCAAGCCTGGTCACCGGGGGTGAGCGCATCGGCAGCGTTGGCAACTTCTTCAACCCAACCGTGCTCGACAACGTCCCCTTGAGCGCCAAAGTGCTTAACGAAGAGCCGTTCGGCCCGGTTGCCGCAGTGCGCAGTTTCGAGAAAATCGAAGAAGCCGTCAGCGAAGCCAACCGGCTGGCCTTTGGCCTGGCGGGTTACGCCTTCACCGAATCCCTCAAAACCGCCCACCTGCTGGCGCAACGGCTAGAGGTCGGCATGCTGTGGGTCAACCAGCCAGCGGCGCCGTTTCCAGAGATGCCATTTGGCGGCGTCAAGGATTCGGGCTACGGCTCGGAGGGCGGCCCAGAAGCGCTGGAGGCGTTTTTGAACACCCGCTCGGTATCGATCATGAATGTCTAGGAGACCGACAGGCTCCTAGAATCGGCCCAGCCCGGCCAGCGCCATGGCCGGGCCACCATGCCGACTTCAGCCGAGCCGCACGGGCACAAAGATCCGCTCTTCACCGCGCTTGACCAGCAGTGCCACGGACTTGTTCGACTTGGCAACCGCTTCGCGCACCTGCTCGACGCTCTTGACCGGCGCCCCATTGATGGCCAGCAAGACGTCGCCGCTTTGGATGCCCGCCTGCGCGGCTGAACCACTGGCCTCTTCGACCAGCAGGCCGGCCTCGCCCCCAGCAGCCTGGCGCTCATCGGTTTGCAGCGGGCGCAGTGCCAGTCCCAGCTTGCCCTTACCCGGCAAGCTCAAAGCCGCCGTGGGCTGGATTTTTTCGTCGGCACTGCCCAGCAACGCGCTCAACTCTTTGCTGCCGCCGTTGCGCCAGATCTCCAGTCGCATCGTGTCACCCGGTGCCGCCAGGCCAATGGCTGCCGGCAGGTCGCCCGAGGCGACGATGCGCTGGCCGTCGACCTTGCGGATCACGTCGCCGCTTTGCAAACCGGCCTGGTCAGCGGGGCCGCCCTCCTCGACCACCGAAACCAGCGCGCCCTCCGGGGTTTCGAGCCGGAACGAGTCCGCCAGCGTCTGGTTGACCTCTTGCACCGCCACGCCCAAACGTGCATGTTCGACCACGCCGGTTGCCAGAATTTGGTTTTTGATCTTGTTCGCCAAATCAATCGGGATCGCAAACGACACGCCCTGGTAGCCACCGGTGCGGGTGTAAATCTGCGAATTGATGCCAATCACCTCGCCGCGTGCATTGAACAGCGGCCCGCCCGAATTCCCTGGATTGACAGCTGCGTCGGTCTGGATAAAAGGCACGGCCCGGTCATCCGGCAGCGAGCGGCCTTTGGCACTGACCACACCGGATGTCACGGTGTTCTCAAAACCAAACGGCGAGCCAATCGCCAGCACCCACTCACCAACCTTGAGGTCGGCCACCTTGCCAAGGGTGACCATCGGCAGGTTGGTTGCGTCAACCTTCAGCACGGCAATATCGGTTTTGGTGTCCAGGCCGAGCACCTTGGCCGGCAATTCGCGCCTATCGGTCAGCTTGACCATCACCTCCTTGGCGTCCTTCACCACGTGGGCATTGGTCAGGATAATGCCGTCTTCACTGACGATAAAACCCGAGCCTTCGCCGCGCACCGGCTCCTGCGGTTTTTTACCCTGGCCGGGATACGGACTGGGCATGCCTGGCTGGCCTTGAAAATGGCGCAAAAAATCTTGCAAGGCATCACTCTCGACGCTGGCCTGATCCTCCTCCTGCGGCTCCCCGATCACGCTGATATTCACCACAGCCGGGCCGTACCGCTGGGTAATGGCCGAGAAATCAGGTGCACCCACCGCGCCGGTGAGCGGCGCCATCGCCATTTGCGCCAACTTTTCTTCCAACTGTGCCGAGGTGCGCTGCGCGCTGACCAGCGCCACGCCGCCGCCGCCCAACACACCAGCGGCAACCAAGACAAGTACCAAACGGGTAGGAGTCAATGAGAATGTTTTCATGGTGCAACTCCTGAACATGGTGAAGATAGGCCTCCATCATCAGGATCCAGACTTAGGCTGGGCTTAAACCACTGGGCGGGTTTGGCGGCCCGCGCCTTGCCCGCATGGGCCGCCAAAGTAGCCTTCCAACGCGTCAACGGGACTCTGAGCCAGATGAATTCCTGGCACCGGCTATCCGCTCATGGCGGCTTGGCCTCGATCAAGGCCTGCGCCTGTTGGTTTCGGAGCATCCACGCCGCCGTAATGGGACACCGAAATGCGATCAGGCCATGGACCTTGTGCAGGTCGTCGGCCAAATGACGCCTGAAAATCGGTTCGTGGTGGGCGATCCTGTTGCGCAGCTTTCTAAGCTGCTCAAGCTCTGCGTAGACCAGGGCACGAACCTGCTGCACGGACTTTCCCGGATCCGAATGGGGCAGTACGGTGCCGAGGTGGTGCTGCCATAAACGAGCGTCAAAACGCTTCGTGAACATCGTTTGCCAGAAAACGAATTTCAGTTCGGGGATGACTTTGCCTAGCGTGAGTTTGCCAGCGCGTGCCGACGCAAGGTCGCGACGAGGGCTGTCGCTGTTGGGGGAATCGGCGGGTAGACTGCGCAAAAATCCCGCGTCCCAAGGCCAGCGAGCGCCATGGGCAGCGGTGAGTGCGTCTGAGACCGCGTTCCGGATCACCACTTCACAAAGGTGAAGTGGTGCCAGCATTGCGGCCGACACTTGGGCATTCCATGCGTACAACGCCAATGCACATGCGAGCTGAGGGCTACCTGACGTCGCTGCCTCGTAGGTTCCCAACCGTGGCGCAGACAGCGCGCCCTTGACAGCTTGCTCCGCATTTTGAGAAGTTGACAGCATGGGATAGAACGTCGTTAGACGTTAAAGATAGACGTTAAAGATAGACGTTAAATAGACGTTAGCGTTGGAAATAGCGCTAAAATAGCCGCACTGGCTTCGGGACACGTTGGCGAAAGCTCCCCCCGAGGACATTTGAAGTAAAAAAAGCCCGCCTTGGCGGGCTTTTTCCGTTGCCGCTCAACGCGGCAAGTCACTCGCGCCCATCAAGAAGGTATCGATGGCGTGCGCGGCTTGGCGGCCTTCGCGGATGGCCCAGACGACAAGGCTTTGGCCGCGCCGCATGTCGCCGGCAGCAAACACTTTTGACTGGTTGGTGGCATAGCTTTGCGCGCCCTCGGTGCTGGCGCGGGCGTTGCCTTTGGCGTCTTTGTCCACACCAAAGGCGTCGAGCACGGCAGCGACCGGGCTGACAAAGCCCATGGCCAGCAGCACCAGGTCGGCCTTGAGGCTTTGTTCGCTGCCGGGAAGCTCGACCAGGCGGCCGTCTTGGAGCGCAACCCGCACCGTCTTCAGTCCTGTGACATGGCCGTCGCTGCCCGTGAATTCCTGCGTGGCGATGGCAAATTCGCGCGTACAGCCTTCGGCGTGGCTGGAGCTGGTGCGCAGTTTGAGCGGCCAGTTGGGCCAGGTCAGCGGACGATTTTCCTCGGCTGGCGGCTCGGGCATGAGCTCGAACTGGGTCACGCTTTGGGCGCCTTGGCGCCGGCTGGTGCCCACGCAGTCGCTGCCGGTGTCGCCGCCGCCAATGACGATCACGTGCTTGCCCTTGGCGTCGATTTGGCCTTTGAGTGTGTCGCCCGCATTGCGCCGGTTTTGCTGCGGCAAGAATTCCATCGCAAAGTGAACGCCCCCCAGCGTGCGCCCCGCCACCGGCAGGTCGCGCGACTGCTCGGCTCCGCCGGCCAGCAGCACGGCGTCAAAGTCGCTTTGCAGTTGTTCCGGGCTGGTGTGGCTGGTGTGGCTGGCGGTGGCGGACTCGGGCACGGCGCCCACCAGCACGCCGCAGCGGAACACCACGCCCTGGGCTTGCAGTTGGGCAACGCGCCGGTCAATCTGTGCTTTTTCAAGCTTGAAGTCGGGAATTCCGTAGCGCAGCAGGCCGCCGATGCGGTCACTTTTCTCGAACACGGTCACGGCGTGGCCGGCACGGGCGAGTTGCTGTGCTGCGGCCAGCCCGGCCGGGCCGGAGCCGACGATGGCGACGCTTTTGCCGCTGGCCACAGGTGCGACCGGCGCTGCCAGCCAGCCCTCGGCCCAGGCGCGGTCGACGATGGCGCGTTCGATCGACTTGATGCCGACGGCGGCGTCGTTGATGTTGAGCACACAAGCCGCCTCGCACGGTGCCGGGCAGACGCGGCCAGTGAACTCGGGGAAGTTGTTGGTGCTGTGCAGCACTGCGCTGGCCTGCTGCCAGTCGGCGCGGTAGACCAGGTCGTTGAAGTCAGGAATGACGTTGTTGACCGGGCAGCCGTGGCTGCAAAACGGCGTGCCGCAGTCCATGCAGCGTGCGCTTTGCGCCAACAGCTCGGCGGGCGTCAGCGGGACGGCGAATTCCCGGTGGTGTTGCAGGCGTTGCTGAACCGGCTGGTAGCGCTCCTCAACCCGTTGGTGCTGCATAAAACCTGTGATTTTTCCCATGGCTAAACCTCTTTTGGATCGGTGCGGTGCACGGCAGTCTTCGCATTTTTTATGCATTTTTAATAGCTGCCAACGCTCTTCATATAAGCGTTTCGTGCCTATTTCATCAAATAAATAAAAATGATAGCTAGCATGGCTTACCTATCAAGCGCTAGAGGCATATTTCATTCACTAATAACTTCCATCTCCGCCAGCGCACGCTGGTATTCCTGGGGGAACACTTTGACAAACTTGCTGCGCGCTGCGTCCCAGTGGTCGAGCAGGTCGCGGGCGCGTTGGCTGCCAGTCCAGCGGTGGTGGTCGCCCAGCAGTTGGCGCAGCTGGGCTTCGTCGCTTTGGCCACGGTGCCACAGCGCGCGGCGCAGCTGGGCGTTTTGCTCAGCCGCCGAACACACCGGCCCCAGCGTCACCATCGCCAGGTTGCAGCGGCGGGCGAACTGGCCGTCTTCGTCGTAGACGTAGGCCACACCGCCACTCATGCCGGCGGCAAAGTTGCGCCCGGTCGCCCCCAGCACGGCAACGGTACCCCCGGTCATGTACTCGCAGCCGTGGTCGCCCGTGCCCTCGACCACCGCGCTGGCACCCGACAACCGAACCGCGAAGCGCTCGCCCGCCACGCCGCTGAAATAGGCTTCGCCGCTGGTCGCACCGTAAAGCACGGTGTTGCCAACGATGGTGTTGCGCAGCGCCTCGCCCCGGAATTCCAGGCTTGGGCGCACAACGATGCGCCCGCCCGACAGGCCTTTGCCGGTGTAGTCGTTGGCGTCGCCGATCAAGTCCAGCGTGATACCACGGGCCAAGAAGGCGCCAAAGGACTGTCCGCCCGTGCCCTCTAGCTGGATGCGAATGCTGTCGTCGAGCAGGCCTTCAGGGTGCAGCCGCGTCAGTGCGCCAGAGAGTTTGGCGCCGACCGAGCGGTGGACGTTGCGCACCCGCTCCATGAATTGCACCTTCTCGCCGCGTTCCAGCGCGGCCTGGGATTTCTCGATCAGGCGCCGGTCCAGGTTGTCCTCGATGCCGTGGTCTTGCACCTCGGTGTGGTGGCGCGCCACGTCGGCAGGGACCTGCGGCAGGGCAAACAGGCGACCAAAGTCGAGTCCGCTGGTTTTCCAGTGCGCCGTGCCGCGCCGCGTGTCGAGCAGGTCGGCACGGCCAATCAAATCATTGAAATTGCGCAGCCCGAGCTGGGCCATGAGATGGCGCACTTCTTCGGCAATAAAGAAGAAATAGTTGACAACATGCTCGGGCTTGCCCGCAAATTTGCGGCGCAGCAGCGGGTCTTGCGTGGCGACCCCAACCGGGCAGGTGTTGAGGTGGCATTTGCGCATCATGATGCAGCCCTGCACCACCAGCGGCGCGGTGGCAAAGCCAAATTCATCCGCCCCGAGCAGTGCGCCAATCACCACGTCGCGCCCGGTCTTCATCTGGCCGTCGGCCTGCAGGCGAACCCGTCCGCGCAGGCGGTTCAGCACCAGGGTTTGCTGGGTTTCGGCCAGGCCAATCTCCCAGGGGCTGCCGGCGTGTTTGATCGACGACCAGGGCGAGGCGCCGGTGCCGCCGTCGTGCCCGGCGATGACGATGTGGTCGCTCTTGCACTTGGCAACACCCGCGGCAATCGTGCCGACCCCAATCTCGGCGACCAGCTTGGTGCTGATGCTGGCGTGCGGGGCGACGTTTTTCAGGTCGTGGATCAGCTGCGCCAAATCTTCGATCGAATAAATATCGTGGTGCGGCGGCGGCGAGATCAAACCCACACCCGGCACCGCGTAGCGTTGTTGGCCGATGTAGGCGCTGACCTTGGCCCCCGGCAGCTGGCCGCCCTCGCCCGGCTTCGCACCCTGCGCCATCTTGATCTGAATCTGGTCGGCGCTGCCCAGGTATTCGGCGGTGACGCCAAAGCGGCCCGAGGCCACTTGCTTGATCTTCGAGCGCAGCGAATCGCCCGCCAGCAGCGCCATATCGATTTCGACGTTGGCCGCGCCGATCACGCTTTTGAGCGTGTCACCGCTCTGGATGGGAATGCCTTTCAAGTCGGCGCGGTAGCGCGCCGGGTCTTCGCCGCCTTCGCCGGTATTGCTCTTGCCGCCAATCCGGTTCATCGCCAGCGCCAGCGTGGCATGCGCCTCGGTGCTGATCGAGCCCAGCGACATGGCGCCAGTGGCAAAGCGCTTGACGATCTCGGCGGCGGGCTCGACCTGGTCAAGCGCAATCGCGCAGGCCGGATCGAACTTAAACTCAAACAGCCCGCGCAGCGTCATTTGGCGGCGACTTTGGTCGTTGATCAGCTCGGCGTACTCCTGGTAGCTGCTCCAGCTATTGGTGCGCGTGCTGTGTTGCAGCTTGGCGATGGCCTCGGGCGTCCACATATGCGCCTCGCCGCGCGCGCGCCAGGCGTACTCGCCGCCGGCATCCAGCGCTTGGGCCAGCAGCGGGTCAGCCCCATAGGCAGCGCGGTGCATGCGCAGCGCCTCCTCGGCAATCTCGAACACGCCAATGCCCTGCACCCGGCTCGCCGTGCCAGAGAAGTATTTGTCGACCACCTCGGTATGCAGGCCAATCACCTCGAACAGCTGCGCACCGCAATAACCCATATAGGTTGAGACACCCATCTTGGCCATGATCTTGGACAGGCCCTTGCCAATTGCCTTGACATAGTGGGCGCTGGCCTGCGCCACTTGCGCACTGCCCGCCAGGCCCGGCAGTGCAGCCACCGTTTGCAAGGCCAAATACGGATGGATGGCCTCGGCGCCGTAACCCGCCAGCACCGCAAAATGGTGCACTTCGCGCGCACTGCCGGTCTCCACCACCAAGCCCGCGCTGGTGCGCAAGCCGGTGCGCACCAAGTGCTGGTGAATGGCGCTGAGCGCCAGCAGCGCCGGGATCGCCACCTGCGTGCGCCCGACACGGCGGTCGCTGACGATCAAAATATTGCTGCCCCCCTGGATCGCGTCCACCGCCTCGGCGCACAGCGAGGCCAGCTTGGCCTCGATGCCCTCAAAACCCCAGTCAACGCTGTAGCAAATATCGAGCGTGCTGCTGCGAAACTTGCCCTGGGTGTGCGCGGCAATATGGCGCAGCTTGGCCATGTCGGCAAAGTCCAGAATCGGCTGGCTCACCTCCAAGCGCATCGGCGGGTTGACCTGGTTGATGTCCAGCAGGTTGGGCTTGGGGCCAATAAAGCTGTTGAGCGACATCACCAGCGCTTCGCGGATCGGGTCGATCGGCGGATTCGTCACCTGCGCAAACATCTGGCGAAAGTAGTTGTACAGCGGCTTGTTGCGCTCGGACAACACCGCCAGCGGACTGTCGTTGCCCATCGAGCCAATGCCCTCCTCGCCGTTCTCGGCCATCGGTGCGAGCAAGAACTTCACATCCTCCTGGGTGTAGCCAAAAGCCTGCTGCTGGTCGAGCAGGGCCGCCGCCGCCGGGGCCGCCCCATCATCCGGCGCAGCATCCGTGGGAATGCTGTCGAGCTTGATCCGCACATTGTCGATCCACTGCTTATAGGGCTTGGTGTTGACGATATTCGCCTTGAGCTCATCGTCATCGATCATGCGGCCCTGCTCCAGGTCGATCAACAGCATCTTGCCGGGCTGCAAACGCCACTTGCGCACAATCCGGTGCTCAGGAATCGGCAGCACACCCGACTCCGAGGCCATCACCACCAAGCCGTCATCGGTGACGCAGTAGCGCGACGGACGCAGGCCGTTACGGTCCAGCGTGGCGCCAATCTGGCGGCCATCGGTAAAGACCATCGCCGCCGGGCCGTCCCAGGGCTCCATCATCGCCGCGTGGTATTCATAGAAAGCGCGCCG
This sequence comes from Burkholderiaceae bacterium, assembly GCA_043785395.1. GTDB lineage: Bacteria > Pseudomonadota > Gammaproteobacteria > Burkholderiales > Burkholderiaceae_C > JAGOEY01. The sequence continues at coordinate 10,395 of JAYVXE010000482.1, forward strand.
GCGCGGCTCCATCGTCGCGTGCTGCTCCCAGGGCTCGGGCATCATCATCATCACCGCCTGGCTGATCGGGTAGCCAGCCATCGTCAGCAGCTCTAAGCAGTTGTCAAAAGTAGCGGTATCCGACTGCCCGGCAAAGCTGATCGGGTACAGCTTGGCCAAATCAGCGGCCAGCACCGGCGACGACATCACGCCCTCGCGCGCCTTCATCCAGTTGTAGTTGCCGCGCACGGTATTGATCTCGCCGTTGTGCGCAACATAGCGGTACGGGTGGGCCAGCGGCCATTTGGGAAACGTATTGGTCGAAAAACGCTGGTGCACCAAACCGAGCGCCGAGACGCAGCGCGGATCGGCCAGATCCTGGAAATACACGCCCACCTGGTTGGCCAACAGCAAGCCTTTGTAGACCACGGTACGGCTCGACATGCTGGGCACGTAGTACTCGGTGCTGTGCTGCAAGCCCAGGCTTTGGATGCGCGCACTGGCGGTCTTGCGGATCACGTACAGCTTGCGCTCCAGCGCGTCTTGCACGATCACATCGCTGCCACGGCCAATGAAGACCTGGCGCAGCACCGGCTCGGTCTTCCGCACGGCGGGCGACATCGGCATCAAACGGTTCACCGGCACCTCACGCCAACCCAAGAGCAGCTGGCCCTCGGCCTTGATCGCACGCTCCATCTCCTGCTCGCAGGCCATGCGCGAAGCGTGCTCCTTGGGCAAAAAAATCATGCCCACGCCGTACTCGCCGGCCAGTGGCAAATGCACGCCTTGCAAGGCCATCTCGGCGCGGTACAGCGCATCCGGCAACTGGATCAAAATGCCCGCGCCGTCACCCATCAAGGCATCGCCACCGACCGCGCCCCGGTGGTCAATGTTCTCCAAAATCTTCAGCGCCTGGGCCACGATGTCGTGCCGCTTCTCGCCCTGGATGTGGGCCACAAAGCCCAGACCGCAAGCGTCATGCTCAAAGCTCGGCGCGTACAGGCCGTGTTGTTCTAGGTGGTCAATCTCGGCAACGGTCGCCATGGCGCAATCCTTCAATGTTCGCAGGGAAGGCGAGCATAAAGCAAGGAATGGCCGGCGGGTCGCCAGCAAGGCTGAGTCGAAGAAGGCGGGCCACAGGGTTTGAAAAGGGGGGAGGGAGGGCTGGCCTTGGCTTTACGCGCCAGCGCCCGGTGGGCGTCAGCGCTTAAAACTATTTGTCCATGCCACTGCCGCTCAAGGCTTGGCGAAATAGGCCTTGGTCAGTTTGACCACGACGGGGCTTAGCAGCCACAGTGAGATCAGGTTGGGGATGGCCATCAAACCGTTCAAGGTGTCGGCCAGCAGCCATGCAAAATCAAGCTTGAGCAAGGCACCGGCGGGTATCGCCAACACCCACAAAACCCGGAATGGCATGATCGAGCGGGTGCCCAGCAAATAAGCCCAGCAACGCTCACCGTAATAACTCCAACCCAAAATAGTGGTAAAGGCAAAGACCACCAAAGAGGCCGACAAAACATAATTGCCCAGGCCGGGCATGGCCGACTCAAAAGCCGCCGACGACAGCGCGGCGCCACTCAGGCCATTGCTCCAGACACCCGAGCAAATAATGGCCAAACCGGTCATGCTGCAAATAATGATGGTGTCGATAAAGGTGCCCAGCATGCCAATCAGGCCCGAGCGCACAGGGCTGTCGGTGGTGCCCGCAGCCTGCGCAATACCGGCCGTTCCCATACCCGCTTCATTCGAGAAAATACCGCGTGCGACGCCAAAACGCATGGCCGCCATGACGGCTGCACCGGCAAAACCGCCGGTGGCTGCGGCGGGGCTGAAGGCGTGGGAAAAAATCAAATCAAAGGCAGCGGGAATTTTGTCGGCATTGACAAACAACACCACCAACGATGCCACGACGTAGGCCACGCACATAAAGGGCACCAGGGTGGCCGCGACTTTGCCAATGCGCTGGACGCCGCCCAAAATCACGGCTGCCACAATCGCCATCGTGACCCAGCCCGTGACCTGCGCCGAGACACCGAAGGAGACCTCCAAGGCCGCTGCCATGCTGTGGACTTGCACCATATTGCCAATACCAAACCCGGCCAGCCCACCAAAAATGGCGAACAAGGTACCCAGCCAAACCCAGCGCTTGCCCAGACCGTTCTTGATCGCATACATCGGCCCGCCTACGTGCAAACCCTGGGCGTCTTTCTCTCGGTAATGCACTGACAGCACAACCTCACAGTATTTGGTGGCCATGCCGACCAAGGCGGTACACCACATCCAAAACAATGCGCCGGGGCCACCCAACACAATCGCGGTGGCCACGCCGGCGATATTGCCGGTGCCCACCGTCGCGGCCAGACACGTCATCAGGGCTTGAAAGGGGCTGATGGTGCCGCTGTCGGCACTGCCTTTGATACGGCCATCCCACAGCAATTTAAAACCAGTGCCAAGGCGCAGCAGCGGCATAAATTTGAGCAAGGCCATAAGGAAAACGCCGGTACCCAAAATCAAAACCAAAATCGGCGGCCCCCACACCAAGGCATTCAAATCATTCACTATTTTGTTCAGCATTTCCATTTTGTATCCTTTTGTTTATTCATCCACCCAAAATATATTCCTACCCGCTCACTAAAAACCCATTCCCAGCTTAATCAAACAATGTAACACGGCCACCCGGATACCCCTGACGCACGCGTTCACGCCGCCGCCGGCAGTACAAAGCGGCTTTGCAGCAAGTCGGTCAAGCCGAATTCGGCCAGCAAGCTGCGCAGGCGCTCGGCGGCGCTGTGCTTTTTTTGCCCGCTGTAGTGGGCGATGATCAATTCATTTTTCATGCTGTGCTCCCAGCCCACCAGCTCGGTCACGCTGACCTGGTAGCCATGCGCCTCCAGGTACAGGCAGCGCAGCACGTTGGTCAGCTGGCTGCCGATCTCGCGCGTGTGCAGCGGGTGGCGCCAGAGCTCGGCCAGCGGTGTGCGGGCCAGGGCCTGCGCCTTGTTGTGGCTGAGCAGGCGCGCCACCTCGGCCTGGCAACAGGGCACCAGCACCATGGCGCGGGCGTTTTTTTGCAGCCCAAAGGCAATCGCATCATCGGTCGCGCTGTCGCAGGCGTGCAGTGCTGTGACGATGTCGATCTGCGCCGGCAAGGCCGCTGACTGGGCGGCTGCGGCAACGCTGAGGTTGAGAAAACTCATCCGCGTAAAACCCAGCCGGGCCGCCAAGGCGCGTGACTGTTCGACCAATTCGCTGCGGGTTTCGATGCCGTAGATGTGCCCCAGACCCACGGGCGGGCTGGCCCCATTGGCGTTGAAAAACAAATCGTAAATGATGAAACCAAGATAGGACTTGCCCGCGCCGTGGTCGGCCAGCGTGGCCTGCGCGCCGCCGTCGGGCAATGCGCGCAGCAGTTTTTCGATGAATTGGTAGAGGTGGTAGACCTGCTTGAGCTTGCGCCGCGAGTCTTGGTTCAACCGGCCGTCGCGTGTCAGGATGTGCAACTCTTTGAGCAGTTCCATCGACTGCCCAGGACGGATTTCAGCGGCAACGGCCTGCGCCGCTGCGGCGGCGGCTGACCCAGCTTTGGTGCTCTTGCTGCCCAGCGCTGCGGGCCGCTTCATACGCTCTTCCCTGGCAGGCTGGGGCCGACGGCGAGCGCAGCCCAGCCGGCGGCGCCGAGTTGCGTCAGGGTTGCGATATTGTTCTCAAAAATCACCTCGGCCTCGGGCATGGCTTCGACTGCGCGGTCGATGCTGTCCTCGCGCAGCAGGTGCAGCGTGGGGTACGGCGCGCGGTTGCTGAAGTTGCCCATGTCGTCGGGCTCGGTGCCGGCGAACTGGTAGCGCGGGTGAAAGTCGGCGATCTGGTAGTCGGCGTCCAGGCCAAGCTCGATCAGCAGGGCATCGGCCAGGTCCAGAAAATCGTTGAAGTCTAGGAAGTCGGCCAAAAAATACGGCACGACCAGCAAGCTGGTGTCGATCTGCTGCGGATCGGCTGCCGCCAGGCGCTGCAACTCGGTCTGCAAATCCACCAGCAAGGCGTCTATGTCTTGGGCCGGGCTGAGCGCGTAGTGCACTTGCTCTTTCACATACACGGCTTTGGCGAACGGGCACAAATTCAGGCCAATGACGGCGTGTTCCAGCCAGCGGCGGGTGTCTTGGAGGATGGTTTCGGTAGCTGTCTTGGTATTGGTCATGGGTGGCAAAGGCTGGGAATTTTTGGTTCAGGCCAGCAAGCGCTGGCCACTCAGGCGTTCATGTTCGCGCGTGGCAAAACGGTCGGTCATGCCTGCAATGTAGTCGGCAACCCGGCGCGCCGCAGCGCGCGCACCGATGGCCTGGGCCGTGTGCGCGGCGGGGTCAGCCAAGCCGCTGTGCATCAGCCGGGGCTCGGCAAGGTAGGCGGCAAACAGCTCACGCACCATTTGCTGGGCCACTCCGGTGGTCTGGGTGACTTGCGGGTGGCGGTACAGGTTGCGCAGCAAAAAGCCTTTGAGCGCGCTTGACTGCGCACGCATGGCGGCGCTGAACTGCACCAGCGGCGGCGCCTGGCGCACGGCCTCCACGTCCGCCGGGCGCAGCGTTTGCAGCGCCGTTTGCGTCGCCTCCATCACGTCATAGACCTGGGCGCTGAGCATGCGCCGGATGGTTTCGTAGAGCAGGCGTCGCCCCTGCTGCGCCGCCGCCAGCTGTGGGTACGCCGCCAGCGTCTGCTGGTAAAACTGCGCAAACAGCGGCAGCTCTTGCAGCTGCACCAGCGTGATCAAGCCCGAGCGCACGCCGTCGTCGATGTCGTGCGCGTTGTAGGCAATCTCGTCGGCCAGGTTGCAGAGCTGGGCTTCCAGGCTGGGCTGGCTGCGCTCTAAAAACCGCAGGCCTACGCCGCCGGGCTCACGCGCCTCCAGCCGCTCGGCGTTGGCGCGGGCGCAGTGCTTCAAGATGCCTTCGCGGGTCTCGAAGCAAAGGTTCAGGCCGTCGTACTGCGGATAGCGCTGCTCCAAGGTGTCGACCACGCGCAGGCTTTGCAGGTTGTGCTCAAAGCCGCCAAAGTCGGCCATGCAGGCGTTGAGCGCGTCCTGCCCGGCGTGGCCAAACGGCGTATGGCCAAGGTCGTGCGCGAGCGCAATCGCCTCGACCAGGTCTTCGTTCAGGTGCAGCGCACGCGCTATCGAACGTGCCAACTGCGCCACTTCGAGCGAATGGGTCAGCCGGGTGCGGAACAAATCGCCCTCGTGGTTCAAAAAAACCTGGGTCTTGTAGACCAGCCGCCGAAAGGCGCTGGAGTGGACGATGCGGTCACGGTCGCGCTGGAACGCTGTGCGGGTTGGCGCGTCGGGCTCGGGCCAGCGGCGACCACGGCTGCGGGCCGGGTCGCAGCTGGCAGGCTTAAAATTATACATAAAACAATTCTCTACCGCATACCCACAAACACTTTATTGCTATCATTTTTAATTTAAACACAGCCCTGCTCTATGACCTCGCGCACCACGGCGTCGGGGGCGCTGCGCAGCATGGCTTGGCCGAGGCCGTCAATCACGACAAATTTGATGGCACCAGCCTCAGACTTTTTATCGCCCCGCATCAGCGCCAGGTAGCGCCCGGCGTTGTCCTGTGCATCGAGCTGCGGCGCCACCACGGGCAGACCGGCGCGCCGGATCAGCGCCGTCAAGCGCTGCACGAAGGCGGCATCGACCAGGCCCAGCCGCAGCGACAACTGGGCCGCCATCACCATGCCGCAACCGACGGCCTCGCCGTGCAACCAAACGCCGTAGCCCAGGCCGGCCTCGATGGCATGGCCAAAAGTGTGGCCAAAGTTGAGGATGGCGCGCAGGCCGCCCTCCCGCTCGTCTTGCGCGACCACCCAGGCCTTGATCTCGCAGCAACGCTTGACCGCCTGCGCCAGCGCCAGCGTATCGCGCCCCAGCAAGGCGTCGAGCTGGGACTCAATCCAGTCGAAGAAGCACAAATCGGCAATCGGCCCGTACTTGATGACCTCGGCCAAGCCCGCGCTCAGCTCGCGCTGCGGCAAAGTCGCCAGGGTCGCCAGATCGCACAGCACCAGCTGCGGCTGGTAAAACGCACCAACCATGTTCTTGCCCAGCGGATGGTTGATGCCGGTCTTGCCGCCAACCGACGAGTCGACCTGCGCCAACAAAGTCGTTGGCAGCTGCACAAAGGGCACGCCGCGCATGTAGCAAGCGGCGGCAAAACCGGTCATGTCGCCCACCACGCCGCCGCCCAAGGCGAACAACACGGTTTTGCGGTCGGCGCCATGCTCCAGCAAGGCATCGAAAATCACATTCAGTGTCTGCCAATTCTTAAAGGCCTCGCCGTCGGGCAGCGTGAGTTGGTGAACTTGGCGGTAGTGCCCGGCCAGCGCCGCCTGCAACTGCGCTCCATAGAGGGGCGCCACCGTGGTATTGCTCACCACCAGCGCCGTGGCGGCCTGGGGCAAAGACAGGTAACGGGCCGGATCGCCAAGCAGGCCGCTGCCAATCACGATCGGGTAGCTGCGCGAACCCAGGGCGATCTCCACCTGCTGCGGTGCAGCCGATGCAGATGCGCAAAAAGTGGGAAGGACAGGGGTTGGAGGCGGGGTGGCTGCGTGCATAGCCCTCCAGTTTAGCGGCGCCGCGCGCCTCAGGCGTCGGGTGCAGAGGCAGGCGCCGCCGTGGCCAGCGGCAACACCCCGGCCAGCTCCAACTGCATCAGCAAGCGGTTGACCAGCATCGACACCGAAGGCCGCCCGGTCTCGACCACAAACTGGGCCGTCTCTCGGTACAGCGGGTCGCGCTGCGCATACAGCTCGCGCAAGCGCGCCATGGGATCATCAACCTGCAACAAGGGCCGGCTGGCATCGTGGCGCACCCGGCGGTAGACATCCTCGGGCGTCGAGTGCAAATACACCACATGGCTGCGTACCTGCAAATGCTCGCGGTTGGCAGCGCGCAACACCACGCCGCCGCCGGTCGACAAAACACCGCGCCTGGACGCCGTCAGCGTGTCGATCACAGACTCTTCAATATCGCGAAACGCAGCCTCACCGGCACGGGCGAAATAATCCCGGATCGTGCCACCCAGGCGCTGCTCAATGCACTGGTCCGAGTCCACGAAGGGCACGCCGATGCGCCGCGCCAAATGGCGGCCAATGGTGGTTTTACCGGAGCCTGGCAAGCCGATCAAGGCAATCATCAGGGCACGGCAGCCGTAGACGATGTGGTGATTTTGAGCGGCGAAGTGACATTCAGGGCAATCAATGCACCCGGCGTGCATTTTTCCAGATTAACCACCACATCCTGCGGGCCGTAGCGGTTGGTCAAAATCGCTGGGGACACCTTCTTGACGCTGCACTCGTCATTGCCCGCTATTTTTTCGGCGGCAAACGTCGTTCCCGTTGGCATGCTGTTGCGGCCGAAACGACGGTCAAAATTATCATTCTTGTCCGAGACGGTAAAAGTGATTTTCCCCGTGCTGCTTGCCTTCACTGCAATGTTGGCCTCGCTGGTGGCCAGCACCAAAATATGCTGACGCCTGACCTCGTTGGCCGCCCAGACGCCGTCGCAGGTCCCGGCCCGCCCATCGGCACCGACGACACAATTTTTTCCCCCAACGCGCGGCACAGAAAATTCACCCGCCGTGAAACCACCCGACTCATCGTCGTCACGGTAGGCATTGCCCATGTCCGTGAAAGCCTCAGCCTGGTCATACTGGTTGTTGAAATTGGTATCGACGAAATCCTCTTCGCCAACGACATAGGCCAAGATCGAGACCCGCCCATCCACAGGGCGCGTGCCGCTGGAGCGAAATGTTGACGTGCACTGCGACGTCCCACCGGCGACGACGCAGCGGGCCGGCAGCATCACACCCGACTCCGCCACAAAATTAACCTCGGTGCCGTCGGGCACAGGGTTGGCTTGCCGGTCCGCCAAAGAAAGCGTCACGCTGGTTTGCGTTCCGTCGATATCCAACCCCTCGATCGAAAACTCCTTCAGCGCAAGGCTGGCGGCCTTTTGCACCGCCTTGCCCGACGCAACCGTCAGAATATTCGAGCTGGTACGGACATTGGACGGCTCCTGCAGCGCCGCCTGCACCCGCACCGAGGTCGGAACATTGCCACTGAACACGGCCACAGAAACCTGCCCGTTGGCATCGCTGGTCTTGCTCACCGCTGCCGTGCTACCCAGCACATCCAGGCCCAGGCCGGCCGCAGCGCTCGGGTTCAACAGGCTCAGCGTGACGCGCTGGTTTTGCACAGCATTGCCCGTCGCATCCACCACCCGAAACGTCAACAAAGCCTGCGTTGCCGCGTCCGAGCCCTTCAGGTAAATCAACTCCGGCACCGCTTTGACAAACTGCAAATTGGTCGCCTGGATGGCGGCCACCGCAATCCAGGCCTGCTGCGACACCGCCACCCCAACCGTGCTGGCGCTGATGCGCACATTGCTGGCGGCGCATCTGGCGCTGTCTGCGGTATAGGTGGTGAAGGCCTTGCCGCTGGCGTCCGTGGTTGCGAGCACGGGATTCACCGTGCCGCAGCTGGCGCTGAACGTGACCTGCACCGGCGTTTGGCTGGCAGGCACGCCGTTGATGTTGGCCTGCACGGAGACCGTGCGGTTGTCGTAGGCCGCCAAAGCGCCACTGCCAACGTCAAACGCGGTCAAGCTCAGGTTCACCGGGGCCACTTGAAAATCCTTGCTGGCATTGACCGCCACCGTCGCCACCACCGCCGCAGCATCCAGGGTGCCAGCGCCCGCAGCGCCCAGACTGACCGCACTGAGCTGCACCGTGGCAACCCCGCTCGCATCGGTCAAAACCTCCGCCGCCGGGCTCAGGGTGATCAATTTCGCATCGGCTGAGAACACCACCTTGGTACCTACAACCAAGGCACCGCTGGCATCTTTGAGCAGAGCCTTGGCAAAGACTTGGCCGGCAGCGCTGACGGCATTGGTCGCCGCGCCGTTGCCATCGACCATGCTCAGCACCAAGCTCGGCGTTGCCGGCGGCAGCACCGGCGCCACCGGGCCAGCCCCTGTCGACACCCCGCCGCCGCCGCCACACGCCACCAGCACCGCAGTCAACCCGGTCGCGGCCAAGGATTGAATCCATTTGATTGTCATATTTTTTCTTTCGATTTTTCAAACCCAAGGCCAGGTGCACCACTACCGCATGGCGGCCTGCTCAACCACCACGCGCGGCGTGATAAACACCAACATTTCCTCTTTATTAGAAACTCGGGTACGGCTTTTAAACAAATTACCAAGACCCGGAATATCACCCAACAGCGGAACCTTGGTCTCATTTTCACTTTCATCCAGGGTGAAAATACCTCCAATCACCACGGTACCGCCATTTTCCACCAGCACCTGGGTTTGGATATGCTTGGTATTGATTGCAATACCGGCCTGCGTGGTCTCGCCGCGACTATCTTTATTGATATCCAATTCAAGAATAATATTATTTTCAGGCGTTATTTGGGGTGTGACTTCGAGTTTCAGATTGGCCTTGCGAAAAGCCACCGACGTCGCGCCGCTGGAAGTCGCCTGCTGGTAGGGGAATTCGGTTCCCTGCTCGATCAAGGCCTTGGTTTGGTCGGCCGTGACAATGCGCGGGCTGGAGACGATTTTACCTTTGCCATCAGCCTCCAAGGCCTGCAACTCCAACGTCAGCAGGCGGCTGGTCATCGAGTTAAATATCGATACGGCAAAAGTTCCTGGGTTGCCCGCCACCCCGAACGCGGGCAAATTGACAAACGGCCCCGACGTACTTTGGCCCGCAGCACCCGCCTCGGAGTTGGCATAGTTGGAGCCAAAAGAAATCCCCTTGCCACTGCTGGACGACTGCCAAGCCCCTGTGCCGCCAAGCTTGACGCCCAAAGCCCGCCCAAAGGTGTCACTGGCCTCCACAATGCGGGCCTCGATCAGCACTTGGCGCACCGCCACATCCAGCTTGGCCAGCAACTCTTGCACCTGCTGCAACTTGCTGGCGGTGTCGCTGACAAACAATTGGTTGGTGCGCGGCTCGGCGATGACGCTGCCCCGTTCGCTCAAGAAACGGTTGCCATTGCCATTGCCAGCGCCAGCGCCGCTGCCGCCGGTAAGCTGGCCAACCATGGCATCGGCCTTGGCATAGTTCAGCTGGAACGACTGGGTCCGCACCGGCTCCAGCTTCTCAATCGCCAGCAAGGACTCCAGATCACGCTTGGTGCGGGCATCGATTTCGTCCTTGGGGGCAATCCAAAGCACCGAATCGGTCTTGCGCATGCCCAAACCCTTGGCCTCCATGATGATTTGCAAAGCCTGGTCCCACGGCACATCCTTGAGCCGCAAGGTCAGGGCACCGCTGACGGTGTCGGAGGTCACGACATTGAAGTTGGTAAAGTCGGCAATCACCTGCAACAAAGAGCGCACTTCAATATTCTGAAAGTTCAGTGATATTTTTTCACCACTGAACTGCGGCCCATCGACCAGCTTGGAGTTGTCCCGCCGTTTTTCGCGGACCTCCACCACGAACTGGCTGTCGCGCTGGTAGGCGCTGTGCTCCCAGTCGCCCTGGTTATCGATCACCATGCGCACCCGCTCACCTTGCTGGCTGCTGGTAATGCGCTGAACCGGCGTGGCGAAGTCACTCACATCCAACCGACGGCGCAAGCCTTCGGGCAAAGAACTCTGCAAAAACTCCAGGATCAGGGAGTTTCCTGCTTTACGAACATCCACCCCCACTTGGTTGTGGGCCAAGGCCACGATGACACGTCCGGCCTGGTCTGAACCGCGCCGAAAATCCACATCTTGCAGCACAGCAAGGCCAGCGCTTTTAACTTCTGCAAATGGCGTCGCCGCAGTGGCAACACCTGCCGCAGCCGCCACCGGCGCCAACCGCACGAACAGGGATTTGCCTTGGAGCTCCGTGGTATAGGTTGTCGGCTGCTTCAAATTCAACACCACCCGGGTACGCTCCCCGGCTTGCACCACACTGGCCGAGCGCAGATTGCCCTGGTTAATATCAATATTGTTGCGCCCTAGTCCATTGACGGCGCCCGCAAAATCCAGCGCAATCCGGGCCGGCGACACAATGGCAAAGCCACTCGGTGGTGCGGCCAAGGTCTGCGACAAATCAATCCGTACGATCTCGGCCCCACCACTTGCGCTGCCACTGACCGCCTGAATAATATTTTGCGCATAAGCGGCACTGGTCAGCCATACAAAAATGCCCTGGACCACCAAATACTGCAAACCCACACCATAGGCGGGCTTGTGGCCATAACCCGGTGCCGACAGGGCCGTGGGCGTTTGATTTTTAAGGTTCATTGTGAGTTTTCCTGCAGATGCAATGTCGCCATCCTTTCTATCCAATCCCCCGTGGCGTCCTGCACGATTTCACGCAGCACCAATTCGGTCTCCGTCACTTTGATGACGCGGCCATAATTTTGTCCCAGATAGTTGCCCTGGCGAACCTGGTAGAGCAGCTTGTCAACCTGCACCAGTGCCACCGGCAGGCTTGATTTTTGCAAGCTGCCGACCATCACCATGGTGTCCAGCGGATAAGCCTCCAGCGACTCCTTACGGCGCGCCAACTCGGGCCCAATCAGCGCCACACTGGACGCGCTTTGCGCCGCGTCACGCTGCAAGGCCTGGGTCAATTTTTGTACATCGAACGGATCTACCCGGCCTCCCTGGGTATACGACTGAGGCTCAAACTTCTTGGGTTCGGCCAACGCAAGCACTTTGGGCGGCACCACATTGCGCTGCGCCAGCATCCACGCTTGGAGCTCGTCATCGCTGGCACTGCACGCGGCCACCAGCATGCAGACACCGCACAGGCCTAACAAGCGCAGCAGCATCATGGGCTTGCCCCTGGTTTTTTATCGGCGGCTTGTTGCGCGATGATTTCTTCTGCGTCCAAATACCGGAAAGTTCGTGCCGTCACATCCATCGACAAATCACCGTCCTTGCCCGGCGCAATCGCCATATTGTCCAAAGTGACGATACGCGACAAATGGGCAATATCCGATGCAAAATCACCCATGGCATGGTATTTCCCCACAACACGGATCGCAATCGGCAGCTCCGCATAATACTGGTGCACCAACACCTGGCCCGGTCGAAACAACTCAAACTGCAAGCTGCGCCCCAAACCGGCTTGGTTGATGTCCGAGAGCAGGGCTGACATTTCCGCACGTCCGGGCAATTGTTTTTCAAGCTGGGTCACGAATATTTGCGCCTGTTCCCGCTGCTGCTTCAAGGCATCCAAGTTCACCGCCTTCAGCTGCTTATCCTGGTAATCTTGGCGCAAAGTCACCTCGACCGCCTGTGCCGCGCCCCACGCACTTCTGTATTCAGAAAGAAATGCGTACCACCCCACCAACACAACCAAGAAAGCGATCACCGCATAAACAGCCAAGCGCGGCAACAACGGCCATTGCGAAGGATCCTTCGGGTCCAGGTTGCTGAACTGGTATTCAAGTATATTTTTCACATCCGAAAAACGGCTTTTAAAATGATTATTTTTTAACATCATTACGCCCTATTTTCGCCGCCACCAAAGGCGCCCCAGAAGCCTGACCCGCCTGATTCGGACGCGCTTCACCCGCACGCATCAATCGAAATCGAATATTAAAATTAGAGACCCGGCGCTGCCCACGCTGGCCCAACAGCACGCTGGCGGCCACAATTTCGACCAAGTCCGGCTTGGCCAACCACGGCGTGTTGTCACTCAGGTTGCGCAGCAACTCCGACACCCGTTCATTGGACTGCGCAGAACCTTGGATGGCGATACTTTGACCCTCTTGTTTCAAACTGGTGATATAGGCCCCTTCGGGCAATTGCTGGACCATTTCGTTCATCAAATGCACTTGCAAATTACGATCGGCCTGCAAATTCTCTACCGCCCTTTGACGCTCATTCAGTGCCGTGATTTCCGCCTTGATATTGGCAATATCCTTGATCTCGGCCTCCAACTTGCGGATCTCGGTTTGCAAATAGGCATTGCGACCTTGCTGAGCCTCAATCCGCATTTGAATCCAAGAATAAACCGCAGCGCAGAGCAACAAGCCGACCAACAGCGCCAATCCCAAAGACGCATTAAACGCATCGCGCCGCCGCTTGCGTGCTGCTTCTCGGTGCGGCAGCAGGTTGATCAAAATCATGGCGCGAATCTCCGCATCGCCAATCCGCAAGCGGTCAGATAAGAAGGTGCCTCGCGCGTGAATTTTTTCAGCCGTACCGCCGCCCCCATTTCCATGCCCTCAAACGGATTGACCACGCTGCAGGTCGCTGAGGCGTATTGCGCCACCGCCGCCGCCAGGCCGGGGACAGCCGCAGTGCCGCCAGCCAGCAAAATCTTGTCCACCCGTTTGTGCGGGGTGCTGGTAAAGAAAAATTGCAATGCCCGGCAGATATCCTGCGCCAACCCCTCGACAAAAGGCTTCAGCACGGTGACCCCATAGTCGGGCGGCAGCTCGCCCTGGCGCTTCTTGGTCTCCGCCTCTTCCGTTGAAAACCCGTACTGCCGAACAATGTGCTGGGTCAGCTGGGCACCACCAAAGGCCTGATCGCGCTCGTACAGTGCATCGTCAGCGCGCACGACCTGCAAGCTGCTAGAGATCGAACCCAACTCAAACACAGCCACCAGCAAGCCGGCCCCATGCCCCGGCCAAGCATCGATCAAGCGCCCCACGGCCATGCGCGAAGCATAGGACTCAACATCCACCACCACCGGCTTCAACCCGGCGGCTTCTGCCAAACCTTGCCGGTCTTGGACTTTTTCTTTGCGTGACGCTGCAATCAAAACATCCACATCGCCAAGCGAGCTGGCACTCGGGCCCATGACGCAAAAATCCAAACTCACTTCATCCAAGGAAAAAGGGATGTACTGATTGGCCTCAGACTCGACTTGGACTTCCAACTCCAAATCGCTGAGGCCATCGGGCAGGATGATGCGTTTGGTGATCACCGCCGAAGACGGCAAAGCCAGCGCCACGTTTTTGGTATGGGTTCCACTTTTTTTCACCAAACGGCGCAAGGCCTCCGCCACTTCATCGAATTTTTCGACATTGCCATCGACCACGCAGCCCGGCTCCATCGGCTCGATCGCACACCGCTCCAGCACCCAAGCACCCGCCTTGGTACGCCCCAACTCCACCAATTTGACACTGGATGAACTGATATCAACACCTAACAAGGGCGCAGACTGGCGGCGCAACAACGACCCCATATGAAGCAAAATAATTCTCCAGAAAGTTTCGAATTGAAACAATTTAACAAAGAAAATAACAAAAGAAGTTCAACACCGCCCCAAAACTCACGCCGCCTCCAGGCCACCGTCTTCGCCCTGTTGTGGCGAGAACCATTGACATGGACGCAAAGTTTTGAGCTTGCCTCTCTAAAACGCAGTAAACGGCATCCAATGGTCTGCGTTTCCCAGCACTTTTGGGATGCACGGTAACATGCCTTCCGACGGAAAAACCCGCGCGCACGGGATGCCGTTTTTTTCAAAAATATTGCAAGCACCTCGAAACAACTTGCGCCAGCAAACGTTAGCGACGAATGGCGTATCCTTTTTTTTGCGTACGTTGACCAGGAAAATGGCGCGCAATCGCAATCGCAATCGCCGCCCAGCCCACCCCTTTTTAATGCCGGTATCCAGGCTGCGCCCGGTTTTTTATAATCCCCGATTTCTGCGCCATTCGCCCATGCCCCAAACCCCTCCTTCCGCCGCCACCAAGCCCTCGACCGCCAAACCCAAGCCAGCCCGCAGCGCTTGGTTTTTCGGGGCGCCTCGGCTGCTTCTGTGGGGCCTCGGGCTGCTGGGCGCCGCCGCGCTCGGCTTGGCCTTGATGCTGGCCGTGGCCTTGGCACTGGCTTACCCAAAGTTGCCCGACATCACGGACCTGGCCGACTACCGGCCCAAGTTGCCGCTGCGCGTGTACTCCTCGGAAGGTGCTTTGCTGGGTGAATTTGGCGAAGAACGGCGCAACCTGACGCCCATCCAAGACATCCCTTTGGTGATGAAAAATGCCGTGCTGGCGATTGAAGACGCCCGCTTTTACCGCCACGGCGGCGTCGACTACAAAGGCATGCTGCGCGCCAGCCTGGCCAATGTCGGGCGCATCAAAAGCCAAGGTGCCTCCACCATCACGATGCAGGTGGCACGCAATGTCTACCTGTCGTCCGAGCGCACTTTCAGCCGCAAAATTTATGAAGTGCTGCTGACGTTCAAGCTTGAGCACCTGCTGTCCAAGGACCAGATTCTGGAAATCTACATGAACCAGATCTACCTGGGCCACCGCGCCTATGGCTTTGCCGCAGCATCCGACACCTATGTTGGCAAGCCGCTCAAAGACATCAGCATTGCAGAGGCCGCCATGCTGGCAGGCCTGCCCAAGTCGCCGTCGCTGAACAACCCGATCAGCAATCCGACGCGTGCACGTTCGCGCCAGCGCTACATCATTGAGCGCATGGAAGAAAACGGCTTCATCACCACCGCGCAAGCGGTGGAGGCCAAGGCCGAGGAGCTGAAAATCCGCTCCGGCCCAGACAGCGCCCGCGTGCCCGCCGACTACGTCGCAGAAATGGTGCGCCAGATGATTTATGCGCAGTACGGTGCCGAGGCCTACACCCGGGGACTGAACGTCTACACCACGGTCAATGCGGTTGACCAAAGCACGGCCTACAAGGCCTTGCGCCGCGGCATCATGGACTACGAGCGGCGCCAAATCTACCGTGGCCCAGAAAAGTTCATCACGCTGCCCATCGACTCCAAGGAAATGGACGAGGCGATTGACGATGTGCTGCAAGAGCATCCCGACAATGGCGACCTGATGGCGGCCGTGGTGCTGGAGGCTGGCCCAAAGAAGCTGGTGGTGGTACGCGGTGACGGCCAAAACATAGAGATCAGCGGCGAGGGCCTGCGTCCGGTGCAATCCGGCCTCAGCGACAAAGCACCGCCCAACATCAAGCTGCGCCGAGGCGCCGTCATCCGCGTCGTCCAAACGCCTAAAAACACCTGGGAAGCGACCCAGCGCCCCGAAGTGGAAGGAGCGTTTGTCGCCATAGAGCCCAAAAGTGGCGCCATCAAGGCGCTGGTCGGCGGCTTTGACTTTGGCAAGAACAAGTTCAACCACGTGACCCAGGCTTGGCGCCAGCCCGGCTCCAGCTTCAAGCCCTTTATTTACTCGGCGGCGCTAGAGAAGGGCTTCACCCCGGCGACCGTGGTCAACGATGCCGCGCTCTATTTCCCCGCCAGCAGCACGGGCGGCCAGCCCTGGGAGCCCAAAAATTACGACGGCACCTTTGAAGGCCCGATGTCACTGCGCCGGGCGCTGGCCCGCTCCAAAAACATGGTCTCGATCCGCATTCTACAAGCCATCACCCCACGCTTTGCACAAAGCTGGATCACACGCTTTGGTTTTGACGCTGACAAACATCCGGCCTACCTGCCAATGGCGCTCGGCGCCGGTGCTGTTACGCCAATGCAAATGGCCACCGCGTACGCGGTGTTCGCCAACGGTGGATACCGGGTTAACCCTTGGCTGATTACCAAGGTGACCGACCATAAGGGCCGGGTTTTGGCCGAAACCGAGGCCCCCAAACTGACCGAGGCAGCGCGCGCCATCCCGGCGCGCAACGCCTTCATCATGGGCAGCCTGCTCAACGAAGTGGCGCGTTCGGGCACGGCAGCCAAAGCCCAAGCGATGCTCAAGCGCGGCGACATTTACGGCAAAACCGGCACCACCAACGACTCGGTAGACGCCTGGTTTGCGGGCTTTCAGCCCAGTCTGGCAGCAGTCACCTGGATCGGCTACGACACGCCGCGCAACCTGGGCAGCCGCGAGACCGGCGGCGGCTTGAGCCTGCCGATCTGGATCAACTTCATGGAACGCTCCTTGCGCGGCGTTCCGCTGATGGAGCTGCCCGTGCCCGAAGGGGTTGTCAACAGCGGTGGCGAGTGGTTCTTCACAGAATACGCACGCAACGCAGGCATCTCCAGCCTGGACCTAGAGAACGTGCCGAGCAACGACGCCAAGCCGAGCGTGCTCGACGAGCGCAGCAAAATCATGGATTTGTTTCGCAACTAGGAGCCTGTCGGACTTGGGGCGTCGAGCAGCGAAAATCGGCCCCAGCGAGGACAGTTTTTGCCGGATTTGCAGGCTCATAGCCCGGCTATGGGCCAAAAA
>JAYVXE010000483.1:0-2974 GCA_043785395.1 Burkholderiaceae bacterium
CCGGGTTGCCAAAGCGGTCGGCGATGGGCAGATCCAGCTGGGCTGCACTGAACACGCGGTGAAAAATATTCTCCAGCCGGGTACGGTTCAGGTTGTGCAGCTTGTAGGTGGCAACCACGTCCACACCGGCCAGCAAATAGGTGGCGTCCTTGTCCGCGCCCGCAATGCGGGCCTCGACCTTGCCGCCCGTCACACCAATTTTGTGGATCAATTCGCGGTGTTCGGCCACAAAGGGGTGGCTCGACTGGCTGCGCAGCACATAGATGGTGCCGACCTCAATATCGTCGGGCTCCGACACATCGCCAAACAGCGGCCCCATGTCGGGCTCGGTCAGGCGGCGACCGGTGTCGTCTTTATAAAGGGCACGCTGCAGCGAGCGGCGCAGCAAATTGCTCTCGGTGCCGTTGGCGTAGACCACACGCAGGCGGGCATCGCTGCCGCCGTTGGCAGCCTGAAAAGCCTCACCCACCTCGGCCACGTAGGCCATTTGCCCACCCAAAATAAAGAAATTTCCATGGTTGATACTGGCATCGCGGCCAAAGCGCAGCGTGCTGCGAAGGCCTGATTTCAGCTCGCGCTCCACCTGCTCGAACAAGGGTTGAAACTGGTCAAAGTCCGCACACGGTGCACGGTCGGCAACTTCCTCCGCACGCTTTGCTGTGCTGGAACGCACATGGCGCAGCACCGTGATGTCGCTCTGGTCGGCAGCTGCATCACGGGCATCCAAACCCACACCCAACTCGGCCAGCAAAGCGTCTTCGTCCAGGTCATTCACATTCACCGCAGCAGCGGCACGGCCTGCCAACAGCCCCGGGCCATCCAGCCCCGCCAGCAGCGCCTGTGCTTGCTGCAACTGGCGCAGCTGGTCCAGGCGCACGGCATACAGGCGCTCAAAAATGTCGCGCCCCTCGCCATGCAGCGGGGCGCGGCCATGGGTTTGGTGAAAGCGCAGGATGTCCTCAAAACCCGCGATGGTGCGCTCCTCCTGCGGGGTGCGGCTGGCGGCTTTGAGCGGGGCCGCCTCTATACCCAGCGCACCCAGCAGTTCGTCATCGTCCAGGTCAGCCATTGCGGGACTCCTCTTGCGCCTGCGCTGCCTTGGCCTGGGCGCGATAGCGTGCAAAAGCGGCCACACCCTCGGCCATACGCTTCTCCCACGCATCGGCGGAGTTGATGTCGGGCAGACGGCCACGCTCGTTCTTGAACTGCAGCGCACGTTTGGCCAAATCACGGGCCTCCTCTTCAGGAATGCTCACCTTCTTGGCCGCGATGCTGGCCTGCACATGGCGCAGCGATTTCTCGTCCATGGCTTTGGCCAGCACTGCATAAGCGGCATCAAAAGGGTTGATGCGGTCGATCAGGTCAATGTCCAGGTCGCGCACATTCACAAACTTGCGCACCCCGTCGATCAGCGCCGTGCCACCGCCCATGCCGCCCACTCCCCCCGCGCCACCGCCATTGGCATCAGCCTGGGCCAACATCAGCTTGGCCTGCTGGGTGACATTCATGGCGGCAATCGCGTGTTGGCGCACGGCCTCTTTGTCGGCATCACTCAACGCGGGGTAACGCTCGCGCACGATCTTGCCCATGCTCAGCTGGGTCAGCTCTTCGGGCAAGGTGTTTTCCTTGTCAAACAGGCCGCGCTCCAGCGTGTCTTTGCCTTGCAAGAAGCGGGTGACCACCTCGTTCAAGTCCTCTTTGCAGATGCGTGTGGCCTCAGGGCTTTGGGGCGTTGCCAGCCCCTTGATCTCGACATGGATCTGGCCGGTGTCGGTGTTGACACCGATGTTGCGGCCACCGTCTTGGTAGCCCTGCTCGCCGTAATCGAAGCCCTCTTTGGGGCCCGTGTTTTTGGGCGTGAACTCGTAGCGGGGTGCCAGCACCTGCTCCATCAGCAGGCTGGCTGAGATGGCCTTGAGCATGTCGTTCACCGCCTCGGCCACCGCGCCCTGCTCCGCAGCAGGCTCGGCAATCAAGTTGGTGAAGCGAGAGCGCTCCTTGCCCTCGGCATCCCGGGTTGCGCGGCCAATGATCTGCACAATCTCGGTCAGGCTGCTGCGGTAGCCAATGGTCAGCGCGTGTTCGCACCAGATCCAGTCAAAACCTTCCTTGGCCATGCCCAGCGCAATGATCACGTCCACATGGTCGCGGTTGTTCTTTTGCGCCGGGTCTTTCAAAGCGCCCAGCACGCGGGATCTGCGGGCCGGGTCGCTGTCGTCCACCAGGTCTGCCACGCGCAACGTGCGGCCATCTTGGGCCAGCACCAGATGAAAGCCGGTGGCCGGGTCCACACCCTTCCACTCGCCCATGCCGTTCATGATTTCGTCCACCTCGCGCTGCTTGTCTTTCAGGCTTTCGCGGGCGTTCACATTAGGGATATGGACGATGGTTTTTAACGCCGGGTCCAGCACCTTGGCCACCGCCCCCACATACGGGCCGGTGTAGAAAAAGTAGCCAATGTCGAGCGACTTGAGCCATTGGTAGCCGTTGAGCTGCTCGTAGTAGGTGTAGGTCACCGTCTCGAATTTGGCCTCGTCTGCCGGGGCCAGCACCGCCTCGCTGTCACCCCGGAAATACGAGCCCGTCATGGCCACCACGTGCACCTTGTCGCGGGTGATCAAGGCGCCCAGTTGGCTGCCCAGCTTGTTGTCCGGGTTGCTAGAGACATGGTGAAACTCGTCGATGGCAATCAAGCGCTTGTCAAAGGCCGCAATGCCCAACGCCTCCACCGCAAAACGGAAAGTGGCGTGGGTACACACCAGCACCTTGTCCGCGCTGGCCAAAAACTCCCCCACCGCCTTCACCTTGGACTTGGCGACCCGCACATCGTCAGCACCCGGCGCGTTGCACAGGTTCCACTGCGGGGCCACCTGCCAATCCCACTCAAAGCCGTGCTGGCTCAGCGCTTCGTCGGCAAAACTGCTGCCAATCGAGCGCTCGGGCAAGTCGCGCGCGTTGATGTTTATCGCGCTGG
>JAYVXE010000484.1:0-2969 GCA_043785395.1 Burkholderiaceae bacterium
CCGTCCTTGCGCACAAGAGTGCGCTGCGTCCTCGCGCCTTGCCTGACACGCCGATCACGCCACCCTCGTATGCATCCAACTGCGGTTTCTAGGTTAAAAATTCCTCAGGTCAGCCCGTGCCTTGACGGCGGTATCGGGAAAGTCGCTGAACACAGCGTCCACGCCCAGCTGGAAGAACAGCCGGTACTCCGCCGCAGGGTCCCCCTTGAAGTCCGACGCCAAGCGCTTGGCCTCGTTGCGAAAGGTGAAGGGGTGGACCACCAGGCCTGCCGCATGCGCGTCTTTCAGCACCGAGGTGGCAGGCAGCATGGTGCGGTCGCGCTCGTCCACCACGCCGTCCTTGTTGACGTCATCCGCCTTGCCGTCGCCGTTGCCATCCACCGCCTTGGACGAAATCAGGTAAGGCTTCCACGGGCCAATACCGTCGGCATAGGTTTTGATCTCGGCCAGCCCGGCCGGGCTCAGCATGGTGAGAAACGTGCGTTTATCACCCGCCACCGCCAAGTCATAAGGCTTGTCATACGGAGCGGCCAGGGTGACCTGGCCATTCAACGCCACGCCGTTGCCGTCGATCAACTGCGCCAGCCGCACCTGGGTTTTGCTGCGCAGGTACTTCAGGTTCGATACCTCGAACGACTGGATGATGACGGGAGAACTTTTCTGGCTGTAGCCGTAGCTGGCCAGCAGCGCCAACAGGCGGTCTTCCAGCTTCAGGCCGGCACGCACATGGTAGCTAGGGTGTTTGGTTTCGACGTAAACACCGATGCTGCGACCAAGCCGTGTGCCCTCAGCCTTGGCCAGGTCCAGCACTTCTTGGAGT
This sequence comes from Burkholderiaceae bacterium, assembly GCA_043785395.1. Classification (GTDB taxonomy): domain Bacteria; phylum Pseudomonadota; class Gammaproteobacteria; order Burkholderiales; family Burkholderiaceae_C; genus JAGOEY01. The sequence continues at coordinate 821 of JAYVXE010000484.1, forward strand.
GTGGGAATGCTGAAGATGCCGTTGTACGACGCATCGCGCTCAGACAGCGGCTGGACGGCGCGCAGGGTCTTGATCTCGGCCAGCGTGAAGTCGGTGGCAAACCAGCCGGTCTCGGCCACACCGTCCACCATGCGGGTGGTCTTGCGGCTGGCAAATTCAGGGTGGCTGGCCACATCGGTGGTGCCGGTGATGTTGGGCTCGTGGCGGGCGATCAACGCTCCGTCCTTGGTGGCAACCAGGTCGGGCTCAATGAAGTCAGCCCCCATCTCGATCGCCAGCTTATAGCCTTCAAGCGTGTGGTCAGGCCGGTAACCGGCCGCCCCACGGTGGCCAACCACCAGCGGGCGCTGGCCGTCCAAGGTGTTGTATTCGGGGCCGTCCAAGCCACCACAGCCAGCCAGCAAGACTGTGCTGGCCAAGGTCAGTGCCGTCAATTTCATCGCCATGGTGTGCCTCCTTCGTTGTAGAAGCATGCATGGTAGGCCCAAGCATGTGACACGTCCATGACAGCACAAGGCCCCGCGCCGGGACGCTGTTGTCAGGTTTTTTAAGGTTTTACGGACTTTTATCAACGCCCGCTGTGGGATTTTGCGCAAGTCGCAGCGCAAACACGAGCCGCCCCACACTTGAGAACAGCAACCGTGTGCGCGCCTCAGCGCCTCTGGCCTTTCGTACGCTCAGACTGGGCCAGCGCATACTGGGTGCGCAAGTAGGCCACTTGCTCGGCCACAACTTGCGCGGCTGCTGTGCCGTCTTTGCGAGCAATGGCCTGGTAAATACGGGCATGCTGGTCGGCGATGATTTCGCGTTTTCGATGGCGATACACCAACAGGTTGGCCGCCGGCTGAAGCCCAGCAATGACGCTCAGCATCGCCAGTTGCAACAAGGGGTTACAGGTTGTTTGTGCCAGAATTTGGTGAAAACGTACGTCCGAGGCGCAAAAATCGACATCGCTTTGCAGCGCATCGTGCTGGATGGCAATTTCTGCCTCCATTTGTTCGAGGTGCTCGGGCAGGCGTCGTTGTGCGCCAATGCGAACGCACATGGATTCGAGTTCGAGCCGTGCTTCGCTGATGTCGCCAAGGTCGATTTCACCGCATGAGACCAGCAACGAAAAGGCGTTGGACAGGGTCGTGCTGAGGTCTTCGATACTGGGTTTTTTGACAAAATTACCCCCCGTCGGGCCGCGCCGCGACCAGATAAGATTTTGTGCCACCAGCCGCTTCAGTGCTTCGCGGATGGTGGGGCGCGACACTTCAAAGCGCTGCGCCAGCTCATCTTCGGTCGGGAGTTTCTCGTCTATTTTGAGTTTTCCGGAAACGATAGCTTCTCGAATGCTGTGGGCAATTTGTTTGCCCACACTTTCCGTGACGATGGTTTCATAACTAATGCCCATGATTTTTTCCTGGTACGCGATGACAAGCGACTAGCGCAAATTATGTCAGTGACATGGTTTGCCTGAAGTGTCGCCCTGCTCGATGGCGTGCGCGACATCTGTGGCTCAGTCAAGTTGAAACCAGGTCGATTTGGTCTGCATGTACGAGCGCATGCTGTCGATGTGTTTGTCGCGCGAATTGCCACTTTGCTTGTAGCCGCCAAACGGTTGGGTCATGTCGCCGTCGCCAAAGCAATTGACCCAGATCACACCGGCCTCCAGCGCGTTGACCATGCGGTGCGCAGTTTTCAGGTCGCTGCTCCAGACCGATGCAGCCAGACCGTAGTCCGAGTCGTTGGCCAGCGCCAGTGCTTCGGCTTCGGTATCGAAGCTTTGCAGCGTGGCGACCGGGCCGAAAATTTCTTCGCGCACGATGTGCATCTGGTTGTCTACGCCGCCCACCAAGCAAGGCGCCATGAAGGCCCCCGCAGCCAAGCCCGCAGCGTCCATCTCCGCACCAACCTCCCAGTGGCCCAGCAGCAACTGCGCGCCCTCGGCCTGGGCGCGCGCCAGGCGCTGTTGTACGCCTCGGCGGTGCGCGTGGCTGGCCAAGGGGCCGAGCGTGGTGGCGGGGTCGAGCGGGTCGCCGGCTCGGTAGAGCTGGGCGCTGCGTGCGATAAAGCGCGCGACAAAGGCATCGTGCAACGAGCGGTGTACCAACAACCGCGAGCCGGCGTTGCAGACTTGGCCGGCGTTGTCGAAGATGCCGCCGAT
>JAYVXE010000485.1:0-2965 GCA_043785395.1 Burkholderiaceae bacterium
CGTCGAAAGCGAAAATCGGCCCCAGCGAGGACAGTTTTTGCCGGATTTGCAGGCCCATAGCCCCGCTATGGGTCAAAAATACGGTGTTCTCGAAGAGCGACGAAGTCAAAAATGGACCGCTGCGGTCGGTTTGCAGCCGGCGCTCCCCAAGTCCGACAGGCTCCTAGGAGCCGGCCGGACGCTTCATCTGGCAGCTGGTGGCTTGCTCGGCCGTCTTGGCATCGATCACCGCCACCGGCTTCCAGCCCAGGCCGGTGTTCTCCTGGTCATGCACCACGGTTTTGCCGTCGACCTTTTCCCAGCTCATCACGTAGATCGGTTGCTGCGCTTGGTGGTCGGACTTGCGCATCTCGACCGGGCCGTTGAGGCCCTCGAAGCGCATGCCTTCCATCTTCGCGGCCACGGCCACGGGGTCGGTCGACTTCGCCTCGCGCATGGCCTGCGCCAGCATCACGATGGCGTTGTGGCCCAGGCTATTGGTGAAATCCTCGTTGAACTGGCGCTTGAAGGCCGGCAGTAGCGGCTTGGCCGCCAACTCTGCGGTATTCGGGTTGAAGGCCGAGACCAGCTTGACCCGACCTTCCCCCGCGCTGCCGATGGCGCTGGGCACGCCGAAGTTGTTGGCGTTGAGGGTGTAGAAGTCGACAGCCAGGCCTGAGTCGCGCGCGGCGCGGATGATCAGTGCCAGATCGGCGCCGAAGTCGGCTGTGATCACCGCGTCGGCACCCGACTGTTTGATCTTGGCGATGTAGGGCGAATAGTCCTTGACCTGGCCCAGCGGGTGGAAGTCGTCGCCAACGATTTGGAGGTCGGGGCGTTTTTCGCCCAACATGCGCCGTGCTGCGCGCGAAACCTCTTGTCCATAGGCGTAATTCGGGTTCAGCAGAAAGACCTTCTTAATGCCGGGCTGCGTCGCGATGTGCGTCGTCATGGCCGCCACCTTCATGTCCGAATTCGCATCGGTGCGAAAGTGCCAGTAACTGCACTTGGCGTTCGTCATCTGCGGTGCCTGGGCCGCATAGTTGAGATAGAGTATTTCTTTGCCCGGATTGCGGTTATTGTGTTTTTCAAGCGCTTCTTGCAACGCCAGGCCGACCGCTGAAGAGCTGGCGCCTTGCACCACGTAGCGGATGTTCTGCCCGATGATGGCGTTGAGCTGGCTCAGTGCTTCTTGTGCTGAAAGTCGGTTGTCGAAAGGCACGATTTCGAACTTTACGGAGCCCGCCCAGGCCTCGTCGTTGGCCAGTTTGGCGCTGTACTGGAAACTTTTGAGAACATTGAGACCCAGGCCCGCCATGGGCCCGGACATTGCGTCGAGCGAGGCGATTTTGACGGTCTGCGCCGACGCGACCGTGGTAGCCAGTGCCAGTGCCAGAGCCCATGGGGCCGAGGAAGTCATCTTCATGTTTGTCTCCTTATCGTTGTCGGCGCATGATCAAACGGCCTGAACAAAGAGCGCTTGAGCCACCCAGGCCGCCCTTTGGGGGCTTCTCCATTCTAGGAAGAAGATTGTTTTTAGACGTTCGGATTTACCACGCATGAAAGCCAAAGCCACACTGTCCCCTGCAACCGTGCGCAGAAAACCCCGCCAGTCGCGCGCTTACCATACGTCGCGGGCGCTGCAAGAGGCCTTCGTTCGGCTTCTGGTTGAACAAGGGTATTTCCGAATTACCATCCGCGAAATAGTGGCTGTTGCCGGCACTGGCTTGGGCAGTTTCTACGAGTACTTCGCCAGCAAGGAAGATCTTGCCCGGGTCTGCCTGCACTTGCGCTCCAAGGCCTTGCTGCTGGCCTTGCGTGCGGCTGTGGTGCGCAGCGCGGGTCAGCCGCTGCGCGCCATCGTGGATGCCGTGATCGACTCCCAAATCGAGGCGCATCGCCCCAACCCCCAAGAATGGGGCGCGCACTACCTGCTGGAGCGCCACTATTCTGATGCCGAGGCTTACCGCAAGATGTATGAGCGTTTTGTCAGCGCCTGGGTTGCGGTGTTCGAGGCCGCCTGTGACCTGCCCGCGCAATGGCCGACACGCGAGGCGGCCCGGGTCTGCCAGACCATCCTCTACGGCCTGTTCGCCCACACGCATATCGGTGCCAGCGACACGCCCCATGCCGATGTTATTCAGGCACTGGAGCGCCAGGCCCGCACTGCGATCCAGGCTTACTTGGACGCTGTTGGGCAAGCGCAGGAAAGCGGGCCGATGCCGGGCCAGGCATCCATCCAGCCCTTGGCGACGCGCTAGGAGCCTGTCGGACGTAGGTTCGCAGCTAACTGTCATGCATGGGCCAAGCACCACCGAGGGATGAAACAAGGAACGCGACGACGAGCGCGCCCCTTCCAGTGCACCCGTGGATCTGGCTCTGCCAGGCCACTGGGTGCGCCCCCTTGAGGGGGCGAGCGCCGCAGGTGCTACGGGGGTGGACCAAGTTCACCGCGCAGCGAGACGCGCGCGCCCCTTCCAGTGCACCCGTGGATCTGGCTCCGCCAGGCCACTGGGTGCGCCCCCTTGAGGGGGGGAGCGCCGCAGGCGCTACGGGGGTGGTCTAAGTTCACCAGGCCACTGGGTGCGCCCCCTTGAGGGGGCGAGCACCGTAGGTGCTACGGGGGTGGTTCACGTTAAACGAAATGGAGCCCCAGCGAGGACGGTTTTTGCAGACCAAGCCACCAGCGCAAGCGCAAAAACCAGGTCTCAGGCCCATTTGATGAAGGATCGGCCCCCGATGCTGGTGCTGTCGCCGAAGGTCTTCAACGACCGCACCAGTCTCGTGATCGGCCTGCCGATGACGACGGCGTCTTACAACGACGGCAACCCCTTTGCGATTCGCTTCGACTTGCACACCAATGTGAGCGAGAGCCAGGGCGCTGGTACCCCTTAGGACTTACGCAAAATTGTCCTGGCTAGGCATTTTTCCGCAGACTGTACATCTGGTACAGCTGGTCACAAAAACGACGCCAGGGCGGTTTTGC
>JAYVXE010000486.1:0-2965 GCA_043785395.1 Burkholderiaceae bacterium
GCATTCGCGTCGAGCTTAACGAAAGGGTTCTGATCACCACGCTGACCAAGCGCATGGCCGAGCAGTTGACCGACTATCTCAGCGAAAACGGTGTGAAAGTACGCTACCTGCACAGCGATGTGGAAACCGTCGAGCGCGTGGAAATCCTGCGTGACCTGCGACTGGGCGCTTTTGACGTTCTGGTCGGCATCAACCTGTTGCGCGAAGGGCTGGATATTCCGGAAGTCTCGCTGGTGGCGATTTTGGACGCCGACAAGGAGGGCTTTTTGCGCTCCGAGCGCTCGCTGATCCAAACCATTGGCCGTGCTGCGCGCAACGTGAATGGCCGGGCGATTCTGTATGCCGACAAGATCACCGACTCTATGCAGCGTGCGATTGGCGAGACCGAGCGCCGCCGCGCCCGCCAAGTTGCACACAATCTGGCGTTTGGTATCACGCCGCGCAGCATTGTCAAGCAAGTGCGCGACTTGATCGACGGCGTCTATAGCAAGGAGGCCGGTAAAGAGGCTGAGCGGCTGGAAAATGCTGCCGCGCAGCGCGCGCAGGTCAAAGAAATGAGCGAAAAAGACATGGCGCGCGAGATCAAACGCTTGGAAAAACAGATGCTGGAGCACGCGCGCAACCTGGAGTTTGAGCAAGCCGCCCAGGCACGCGATGCCCTGGGGCGCCTGAAAGAGCGGGTCTTTGGCGCCCATGGCAATGACTCTTTGTTGGCGCCGGGCAAACCTTAAACGTATGGTTACATACGCCTTCTCGCCACTTTTTCGGCCTATACCCGACAGAATCAATAGGACTTTGTGGTAGACTTCACGCAGACAGTCAAAGAAATTCCCGTGATGTGGCAGGACTCTGCGCTTGTAATCCAAGCTTGGGGAAGTGGGCGGAGACGGTGCTTCCAGCCTCACAAAGGTGGTGGGAGCTTTTTTTCGATGGTTCAAACAACCCGAAGGAGCTTTTTATGCGTCTCACAACCAAAGGCCGTTTTGCGGTCACTGCCATGATCGATCTGGGCTTGCGTCAAAACAGTGGCCCCGTCACGTTGGCCGCGATCAGCCAGCGCCAGCAAATTTCGCTCTCCTACCTAGAGCAGTTGTTCGGGAAATTACGCCGCCATGAATTGGTGGAGTCAACCCGGGGTCCCGGTGGTGGCTACACCTTGGGCCGCAAGGCCAGTGCGATCACGGTTGCCGACATCATTGTGTCGGTCGATGAGCCGATTGACGCCACCCACTGCGGCGGTAAAGAAAATTGCCTGGGCGAAGCTGGGCGCTGCATGACGCATGAGCTCTGGACGTCTTTGAACCAGCGCATGGTCGAATTCTTGGACTCTGTGACCTTGCAAAAACTGGTTGATGACCAGCTTGCCAAGGGCATTGAGGTTGAAAACAAGCCCCTGATACGGCGCGCCATATCGAGCAGCCCAGCGGTCAAGCCTTTGCGCGTGAATGCACCTAATTCGGTGTTCGCGCTGGGCAGCATGTTCGCCAAACCCTGATTTTTTTGCTACCAGGCCCATTTGTCCAAAGGGTTTGTTGCCAGCTTCGCCAGCCTTCGATTGATCACGACTTACGCAAAAAACCACGGCATGAAGCCAGCCTATTTGTGCAAGTCTTATTTATGTGAGCCAGCTATGGATACCACCCCCCATTTCCCCATTTACCTTGACTACGGTGCAACCACGCCGGTTGACCCGCGTGTGGTTGACGCCATGATTCCTTGGTTGCGTGAGCATTTTGGCAACCCTGCGTCGCGCAGCCACGCCTGGGGCTGGGAGGCGGAGGAGGCGGTCGAGAAAGCCCGGGCTCAGGTTGCCGATTTGATCGGTGCCGATCCCCGTGAAATCGTTTGGACCTCGGGTGCCACCGAGTCCAATAATTTGGCGATCAAAGGCGCGGCGCAGTTCTACAAAAGCCGGGGCAAACACCTGATCACGGTGAAGACCGAGCACAAGGCGGTGCTCGACACCACGCGTGAACTGGAGCGTCAAGGCTTCGAGGTTAGCTACCTCGATGTGCAAGAGGACGGCATGCTGGACTTGAACCTGTTGCAAGCCGCCATTCGCCCTGACACGACGCTTATCAGCGTGATGTTCGTCAATAACGAAATTGGCGTGATCCAGGACATTGCCGCCATCGGTGCGATTTGCCGCGCCAAGGGCATTGTTTTTCACGTCGATGCGGCGCAGGCAACCGGCAAAGTCGCCATCGACCTGCAAACCCTGCAAGTTGATTTGATGAGCCTGGCCTCGCACAAAACCTATGGCCCTAAAGGCATTGGCGCCTTGTATGTGCGGCGCAAGCCGCGCGTGCGGCTAGAGGCCCAAATGCACGGCGGCGGCCATGAGCGCGGCATGCGCTCGGGCACCTTGCCAACCCACCAAATCGTCGGCATGGGCGAGGCCTTTCGCATTGCCCAGGCCGAAATGGCGCAAGACAACGCCAAAGTGCGGGCCCTGCAGCAGCGTTTGCTCAATGGGCTCAAGGACGTTGAGCAGGTGTTCTTGAACGGCAACGCCGAGCACCGCGTGCCGCACAACCTGAACATGAGTTTTAACTACGTCGAGGGCGAGTCGCTGATCATGGGCATCAAGGGTTTGGCCGTCTCCAGCGGCTCGGCCTGCACCTCGGCCAGCCTGGAGCCGAGCTATGTCTTGCGCGCCCTGGGCCGCAGCGATGAGTTGGCGCACAGCAGTCTGCGCATGACGATTGGCCGCTTCACGACCGAAGAAGAAATCGATTATGCGATTGCCACCATTCGCCAAAACGTGGCCAAGCTGCGCGATTTGAGCCCGCTTTGGGACATGTACCAAGAAGGCATTGACATCAGCACCATCCAATGGAGTGCGCATTAACGTGAAACACCCCCGTAGCGCCTGCGGCGCTCCCCCCTCAAGGGGGCGCACCCAGTGGCCTGGCAAAGCCAGCTCCACGGGTGCCCTGGAAGCGGTGTGCTCGTATCGCGGCGT
>JAYVXE010000487.1:0-9565 GCA_043785395.1 Burkholderiaceae bacterium
TTGGCCCATAGCCGGGCTATGAGCCTGCAAATCCGGCAAAAACTGTCCTCGCTGGGGCCGATTTTCGCTTTCGACGCCCCAAGTCCGACAGGCTCCTAGAAACGACCTTGTCTGGCAAGGCCTATGCCGCCAAAATTCTGCAGTGGCGTGCGCGGGGTTACCAAGTGAGCTTGTTCTTTTTACGCCTGCCCACCGCTGAAATGGCCATAGAGCGTGTCCAGTTGCGGGTGTCCCAAGGTGGGCATCACATTCCAGAAGCGGTAATACGGCGGCGGTTTGATGCCGGGCTGGCCCACTTTGAAAACATCTACAAATCAGCCGTCAACACCTGGTTTTTGTACGACAACCAACACCGCCAGCCCACGCTGCTGGCGCAAGGAGCGAACCCATGAGCACCGTATCAGACACTATTCCGCCCAACACCGATATGGCTCAAGCGGCACTGGCAGCATTGGCGCGGGCCGGGTTGCGTGCCGCAGAAGACGCGCGGCGCACCAACACCCGCATGGTGGTGGCAGAGAACGGGAAAGTGCTGCACCTGAGCCCGCAGGACTATGTGCGCCAACGTGGGCAGCTGGATGTGCCATCCGTTAGCGAAGCCAACGCAACGAAGCCCTGAATTTCACCAAGGCAAGCCACGCCGGCTTTGCGGGCGCGGCTTTACATTTCGCTCTATCCCGCCCGATCAGCCCATGCTCCGCCCCCAAACCATCCAAATCTTCCTCCCCGCTGGTGACCCACGCGGCGTGCGTGTGGCTGAGATCACGACGCGCATCGTGCGCACGATCGAGGTGCCGCGCAGTTTGCTGGCCGACTTCCTCAAGACGCCCGAGGCGCAGCAGGTGGGGCTGTATTTTCTGGTGGGTGATGTATCGGAGGTGGGCTTGCCGCGTGTGTATATCGGCCAGTCGGGCAACGTGGGCACGCGGCTGGTGCAACACAACCAGGGCAAGGATTTCTGGAACCGGGCGCTGGTGGTGGTGTCTCTGACCAACAGCATGACGCAGACCCATGCGCTGTTTCTGGAGTGGTTTGCGATTGGCCAGGCCGCCAAAGCCGGGCGTTGCAGCCTGGAAAACGGCAACACCGGCGCACGGCCCTACACCCCGGCCCCGCTAGGAGCCTGTCGGACTTGGAAATCGTCGGCTGCAAATCGACCGCAGCGGTCCATTTTTCACCGCCTTTTTGGCCCATAGCCGGGCTATGGGCCTGCAAATCCGGCGAAAACTGTCCTCGCTGGGGCCGATTTTCGCTATCGACGCTCCAAGCCCGACAGGCTCCTAGAGGCAGACTGCCACGAGATTTTTGAAACCGCTGCCACGCTGCTGGCAACACTGGGGCAACCGATTTTTGAGCCGCTGACGGGTGCGCCTGCGGGCAGCGACGGCCAAGCCCGCCCGCCCGAGCTGTTCTACTGCAAAGGCCCGGATGCCAACGGCGTGGGCGAGTACACGTCTGAAGGCTTTGTGGTGCACAAGGGCTCCACCGCCCGGCCAGACAGCGTGGAGTCGATCCGGGGCACGTCGCTGGAGCGCTTTCGCCAGCAACTGCTAACAGACGGTGTGTTGCACATCAACGGCACCCAAGGTGTATTCACCCGCGACCACCTGTTCACCAGCCCCAGCATGGCCGCTGGTGCGGTGCTGGGCCGCTCGGCCAATGGCTGGGTGGAATGGAAGACAGCGCAAGGGCAGACGCTGGATGCGGCCAAGCGAAAAAACGTGGTGCTTGCGGGTTAGTTTGCTACTTTTTTAGTAGCTTCTTGCGCTTATCCATTGGGCGCCAGAAGCGCATTTCATTATAAATCACAATAAACCCAATTCGGGTATCATAAAACCCAATATGGGTATTTCAACCAATCCCCCCGCCCCATCTGCCCTCGCAGACGCCCTGTTCCCCAAGGTGCGCCAGCGGGTGCTGGCTGTGCTGTTTGGCACACCAGACCGCAGCTTCTACGCCAACGAGGTGATCGCCCTGGCGCAATCGGGCACGGGGGCTGTTCAGCGCGAGCTGGCAGCTTTGTCCGAGGCGGGTTTGCTCACCGTGCGAAAGCAGGGCAACCAGAAGCACTACCAGGCCAACGCCAGTGCATCGGTGTTTGCCGAGCTGCGTGGCTTGGTGCTCAAGACCATGGGCTTGGCGGATGTGCTGCGCACTGCGCTTGCCCCGTTGGCGGCGCAGATAGAGGCAGCGTTCATTTACGGCTCGGTAGCCCGGCAGCAGGACACAGCGCAGAGTGATGTGGACGTGATGATCATCAGCAGCACGCTAGGCTATGGCGAGGTGTTTGGCGCGCTGGAGGCCGCCACGCTGTCGCTGGGCCGCAAGGTCAACCCCACGCTGTACACGCCCGAAGACATCGCCAAGCGCATCCAGCAAGACAGCGCATTTGTGACCCGCGTGCTGCAGCAGCCCACGGTCTGGTTGATCGGCACACAGGAGCAACTCCATGTCCCAGCCCTTGGATAACCTGAGCGGCCCCGGCAAACAACTGAAAGTCGAGGCACCAGACGCAGTGGAGATTGCCGGGCTGCTGCGCACCGGCATGGCCCGCCTGCTAGGAGCCTGTCGGACTTGGGCGTCGAAAGCGAAAATCGGCCCCAGCGAGGACAGTTTTTGCCGGATTTGCAGGCCCATAGCCCCGCTATGGGCCAAAAATACGGTGAAAAATGGACCGCTGCGGTCGATTTGCAGCCGGCGCTTCCCCAAGTCCGACAGGCTCCTAGATGCCCGCACACGAGCTTGGCGCTGGAAAGCCGGTTTGACCTGGCCTACAACGCCGCACACGCCTTGTGCTTGGCCGCGCTGCGCCGCAAGGGCTACCGCGCCAGCAACCGCTACATCGTGTTCCAGGTACTGCCCCATACCCTAGGGCTGGGCCCCGAGGTATGGCGGGTACTGGACAAATGCCACAACACCCGCAATCTGGGTGAGTACGAGGGTTTGCTGGATGTGGACGCGAGACTGGTCGCCGACCTGATCACCGCCACGCAGGCGGTGGCGGACGCGGTGCCGCAGTAGATGGGTGAATGCAGGGCGCTATCTTTAAGATAGCTGCTTGTGCCCATTCTGCGTGCGCCAACGGCACATTTGGCTTAAAAAATTAAAACCAGAACCAGATCCTACTATCCTGGCGTGGCAATTCCATTCAGTGGTTAATTAGTTTCTCATAATTGACAAAATTTGAATTTTGAAAATAATGAGAAACACAATGCCATCAAAATCACCCATCACCACCGATACCTGCGCAGCCCAGCTCCAAGCGCTGGGCGCACACATCCGCAGCCAGCGCAAGGCGCTGCGGCTGAGCGCCACGGTGACCGCCGAGGCGGCGGGGGTGTCGCGGGTGACGCTGCACCGCATCGAGAAGGGCGAGCCGTCGGTCACCATCGGCGCGTGGTGCAGCGCCATGGCGGCGTTGGGCATGGAGCTGCAGGCGCGCAGTGGGGCCGAGGCCAGTGCGGCAGCGCCCGCGCCCGACCGCGCAGCTTGGATTCCGGCACGGGTGGCGCTGGCCGACTATCCGCAGCTGCGTGCACTGGCCTGGCAGGTGCATGGCACCGACACCCTCACGCCCGTGGAGGCACTGGGCATTTACGAGCGTAATGCGCGGCATCTGGACCCGCAGGCCATGTCTGCCGACGAACAGGCGCTGCTGGATGCTTTGCGGCTGGCCCTGTCGCCCAGCACCGGGGTGGGCGATGGTGTTTGAGCGCCCTCACCACCAGCGCATAGCCCACGTGCTGGCCGCGCTGGATGGCCCCAAGCTGCGCCAGCACGGCTGCCTGTTTGGCGGTGGCACTTGTATTGCGCTGCGTTATGGCGAATACCGGGAGTCGGTGGACATTGACTTCCTGGTGTCTAACGCGCCGGGTTACCGCGAACTGCGGCAACTGCTCACCGGCCCCGACGGCCTGGGCGCCATCACGCACACACACGCCATGCCGCTGGTGGCGCTGCGCGAGATACGCGCCGACCAGTACGGCATCCGCACCCAGGTGCAGATGGACGGGCAGGCCATCAAGCTGGAGATCGTGCGGGAGGCGCGCATTACGCTGGAGCCCCCGGTAGCAGACGACACCATATGCGGCGTCAGCACCTTGACCGGGCTGGACCTGGCCACGTCCAAGCTGCTGGCTAACTCGGACCGCCAGGCCGACGACGGTGTGTTCAGCCGCGATGTGATCGACCTCGCCATGATGGGCCTGGCCCTACCCGCCTCGCGCGCCGCACTGGCCAAAGCCACAGAAGCCTACGGCCCGTCGGTGGCGAGTGACCTGGGCAAGGCGATTGACCGGCTGCAAAACCGCACAGGCTGGCTGGAGCGCTGCATGCAGGCCATCGCCATGCAGTTGCCCAAGGCGGTGCTGTGGCAAAAGGTGCGCGCCTTGCGGCGCATCGTGCCAGCGGCCTGAAAATGCCCCGCCGCAAACACCACCACGTCTACGTGGTCGAACTCTCCAAAGACGTGTTGTACGAGCCCCGCTTCCGCAAGAACAACCCTGGCTACATCGACGGCAAACCCTGCGTGTACGTTGGTATGACGGGCCTGAACCCGGACGTGCGTTTTGACAAACACAAGGCGGGCATCCAGGCGAACCGGTTTGTGCTGCAGTACGGCCTGCACCTGCTGCCTGATCTGTACGAGGGCTTCAACCCCATGGGCTACGACGACGCGGTGGACCGGGAGATCGAGATGGGCATTGACCTGCGCTCGGCGGGGTTTGGTGTGTGGCAGGCTTGAGCTGCGCAGACATCACGTCACGCTGCGTTTACGATCACTCATTTTTGATAGCTGCCTGCGCTTACCCATCAAGCGCTGGAGGCCAATTTCATTCACATATTCCACACCATGAACTTCGCAGCCCGCCTGAAACAACTCCCGTCCGCCAGCCACCTCGCCTCCCTGCAACTGCTGGGCACGGATGGCCAGGTGCTCGCCACCATCGAGAACAAACCCGGCCAGACCGGATCGCTGGTGGTGTACGCCGCGCTGGCCGCTTTGTACGGCGGCAGCATCACGCCCGCTGCTGCCAGCCTGGGGCTGGAGTGGTATGCCGAACACACGGCGGATGCGCTGGCCTTCCCTGGCAAACACCCCAACATTGACCGGCTGCTGGCCTGGGCGCAGGGCACGGACACCTACCGCGTGTTGAGCATCGCTGCGTGACAAAGCTGGCTTGGGATTTGACCGGGTTTGCAGAGCCGCCGATTTGACCGACACTGCGACGCTTCACCAGGAGCACTCCCTATGTCCAGCACTATCGGCACCGTCACCCTGCACCGCGTCTTCCGCGCACCGCCTGATCGCGTGTACCGAGCCTTCATCGACCCCGACGCCATGGCCAAGTGGCTGCCACCGCACGGTTTCACGGGGCGAGTGTTAAGCATGGATGCACGCGTGGGCGGCAGCTACCGCATGCAGTTCACCAATTTCAGCAACGGCCAGTCGCATGCGTTTGGCGGCACGTATCTGGAGCTGATTCCCGGTGAGCGCATCGTGCACACCGACAGTTTTGACGACCCGAATCTGCCCGGTGAAATGCGCACCACCATCATCTTCAGGCCGGTACTGGTGGGCACCGAGGTGACGGCAGTGCAGGAGGGAATTCCGGCGGTGATCCCGACCGAGATGTGTTACCTCGGCTGGCAGGAGTCCTTGCAACTCCTGGCGCTGCTGATCGAGGCAGAGATTCCGGGCTGAGCCTGGACTACTTCAGCCACTTGTCTGCGGCCTGCTTCACGCCGCCGCGGCTGTCCACCAAGCCCCACACAAATTCCATCACCCGCACATAGTCGGCGTCGTCCGTGGGCAGCATAAAGCCCAGGGTGTTCACGGGTGTCAGCGGTGCGTTGATGAACGCGGCGGACAGGCTCGGGTCGGCCTTGGCGTAGTGCAGGGCTTCGTAGGTTTCGGTGATCATCACGTCGCCCTTGCCTTCGGCGATGAGTGCGGGGATCTCGGCGTTCTTGTCATGCGTGGCGACCTGGGCGGCCTTCAGGTTGGCCAGCACGAAGGTTTCGTTGGTGCCGCCAGGGTTCTTGATGACACGCACGCTGGGCTGGTTCAGCGATTCAGCGGTGGTGAACTTGGCTTTGTCGGCCGTGCGCACCAAGGCCACTTTGCCGAACGGGGCATAGCCGGGCAGCATGTCCACCACACGCATGCGGTTCACGTTGCGGGTGATGCCACCCACGGCCACGTCGAACTGGTTGGACTGCAAGTCCTTCATCAGGTTGGGCCACGAGGTCTGCACGTATTCCACCTTCACACCCAGCTCCTTGGCCATGGTTTCGATCAGGTCGATATCGTGGCCCGAAAAGCCGGTGTCGGTCTTGATGGCAAACGGGCGGTAGTCGCCGGGTGTGCCGACACGGATGACCTTGGTCTCCATGATCTTGTCGAGGCGTGGGCCGGCCTGCGCGGCCTGGGTGAAGGACAGGCTGACCGCCACAGCGGCAACGGCAACGGCCAGGGCGAATACTTTTTTCGTGGTCATGTGTTGAAGCTCCAGAGGGCAAAAGGCAGAAAAAGGGGATTGCATGGTGGCGGCCTCTGCACCGGGGCAGGGCTGCAAACAAGCATAACGCGGCCTCACTGATTGCAGACCCAGTCCACCGCCGCAGACACCGCCGCCACCTGCGCCGCCACACACTGCGCGGGTGAAGCGAGGGGGCTGTCGGGGTAGACCTCGGTGGTGGTGGTGTAACGCGCGCCGCTCACGCTGGCGCACAGGCCCAGTGCCTGCAGCGCGTACTGGATCACACCGGGTGCCACCACGGGTGAGCCGATGATTTCGTTCTTCTCGTCCGCAGGCGCAATGTGGGTGACCCGCGCCACGGACTGGAGGATGGCTTGCTGGAATGCAGGCTGCGGGTTGGCCGTGTCGTCCACCAGGTAAAAACCATCGGGAATACTGCCAGACACAAAAACTTTGCCATCCCGTGCGGCGACTGCGGGGCGGTATTCTGATTCGTCGGTGTTGGTGGTTTCGTGCAGGTCGATGTGGGCGGCGAACTGCCCGCGCAACGTACCTGCGCAAAGGGCGACGAGCCGCATCAGGGCGGCAGACTCCTGCGCAAGGCTGGGCTCGCGGAAGGCGCGGTTGGGGTCGATGGCGTCAAAGTTCCAGCGCTGGATATGTTCATACGCCCACGGGCTCACACAGGGCACCAACAGCAGGTTCACCCGGCCTGCATAACGCGGCGCGTGTTGCTCCGCGAAACGCAAGGCACCATGCACACCACTGGTCTCGTAGCCGTGGACACCGCCGGTCACCAGCACGCTGGGGAGTTCAGCGTTCCACCCCGGGCTGCGCAGGGCGACCAGCGGGAAATGTTCACCCGCGTAAGCCACCTCGCCATAAACCAGCACGTCCATCCGGTCGCGCAGGCGCTCCACCGCTGCCAGCACATCGTTGGCATAACTGCGTTGGCGCACCTGGCGTGCGCGCCACTGCGCCAGTTCCGCCTCGCCCCAAGGTTGGCCAGGGATGCCTCTGGAGTAGAAATTCGGGTTGGTCATGGTTAGTGTTGTGCAACGGCCAGAGGGGTCGCAGCCATTATGGTGTTGGGCTATTCTGTGGCCCATGCAAGCCACCGACATCCTCCATTTCTGGTTTAACGAGCTGACCGACCAGCAGCACTTCACCAAAGACATGGCGCTGAACGACGCAATACGCGAACGTTTCGGAGCCACGCTGGAAGCCGCCGCACGCTGCGAGCTGTTTAGTTGGCGCGCCTCGGCCCAGGGGCGTTTGGCAGAGATCCTGGTGCTGGACCAGTTCTCGCGCAACGTGTTCCGCGACACACCACGCGCATTTGCGCAGGACGCACTGGCCTTGGCGCTGGCGCAAGAGCTGGTGGCCGGTGGGCACGACCAGGCGTTGGACATCAAACAACGCGCGTTTGCCTACATGCCCTACATGCACAGCGAGTCGCTGCCCATCCACGAACAGGCCGTGCAACTCTTTGACCAGCCGGGGCTGGAGAACAACCACGACTTCGAGCTGAAGCACAAGGCCATCATCGAACGGTTTGGCCATTACCCACACCGCAACGACATCCTGGGCCGCCCCAGCACTGCGGCCGAGCTGGCGTTTCTGGAGGAGCCGGGCTCGTCGTTCTGACCGTGCCGGCCTGCGGCCACCCTCCTGTGCAGCGCACGCAGGTCAGCGGTGCGGCGCCACCCGCGCCCACCACGGCCTGAACCGCGCAAGCCGCTCTGCCGTGGACAGATCCCCGTCCAGCACCAGCACCGGGCAACTGCGGGCCGCGAGCCACGCCTTGTGCCGCGCCAGGCTGCGGCCTTCTGGCGGGCCTTCGTCGTACTGCCCGGCCCAGGTCAGGAAGGCGGGGTTGGCCTGGCCAAAGCGCTGGGTCTCGCGTGTGTGCAGGCGCTCCAGCCGCAGCGCGGTGTCCACATACAAAAACACGATGCCGTCGAAAATATTCTCGATCTCGGCACCCCAGCCATTCACCGAGCCAGACACCACAGCGCTGCCGCTGCGCACCAGCGCTGCCAACAGCAAATTGAGCCGCTCATCCACCGCACGCAGGGCCTGGTACAGTGGCTCCGTTGGCAGCCACAAGAAGTCATCGACCTCCAAAAATGAACAGCCCAGCTCGGCCGCCAAGGCTGCGCCCAGTGTGGATGTGCCGGAACCGGACGCTCCGGTGATGTGGATAAACATGCTGTGTTGGGAACGCGGGATAACCCGGCACTGTAGCAACGCGTTGGCGGGCTGACGCTGTGGGTGCGTATGGGCCAGCGCACGGCACAAGCGCGACAATGGCTTCATCATTTTCTCTTGCCCCACTCTCCATGCCCCCAGCCGACTTCAGCACCGCCGCCGAGCGCAACAAACACCCCATTCTGGACGTGCTGCGCCAGACCCTGCCCGCACACGGCAACGCGCTGGAGATTGCCTCCGGCACCGGCCAGCATGTGGCCTGGTTTGCCGCCCACCTGCCGCAGTGGGCGTGGCAGCCCAGCGACGCCGTGCCGGACATGTTCAGCAGCATCCAGGCCCTGGTGGCGCAGCACGGTCTGGCCAATGTGCAGCAGCCAGTATTGCTGGACGTGACCGCGCCGGTGTGGCCGGTGGGCACCGCACCTGTCAACCTGGTCTATTGCGCCAACATGCTGCACATCGCCCCCTGGCACACCTGCGCCGCGCTGATGCAGGGCAGCGCGCGGCACCTGACTGCGCACGGTGTGCTGGTGACCTACGGGCCGTATCTGGAAGCCGACGTGCCGACCTCATCTGGCAACCTGGCCTTTGACCAGAGCCTGCGGGCACGCAACCCGGCCTGGGGCATTCGGCGGCGTGAAGAGGTGGAGCTGGTCGCCGCAGAGGCCGGCCTGCACCTGGCCGAGCGGCACGCCATGCCAGCCAACAACCTGCTGCTTGTGTGGCGGCGCATGGGGCCATCACACGCCACAACCGACTGAACTTTGCCCCCCACACGGCGCAGCAAACGGCTGATACCCGAGCGGGAAGCGTCGGCATGGATGAAGCGGCGCGTGATACTGACCAGGTCATCCAAGGGCAGCAAACACGTG
>JAYVXE010000488.1:0-2934 GCA_043785395.1 Burkholderiaceae bacterium
CGGGGTCATGGGCGGCCAGTTCGGCCGGGGTCGTTTGCGCCATCAGGTGCTCCAGTAATAAGTTGCAAGGTCAAATTGGTCAATCCACCAAAGCCGGCCATCGCCATCCATGCGCATCGACTGGCCCGAGACGTAGTGCACCGGCTCGGCCGTGGCGGCATCGGGGATCCAGCCGACCAGGGCGATGCGCACCTGGTTTCGCAGGCTGTGCAGGTCCACCAGGGCAGCCGCCCCCAGGCTGTCGCGCCGGTTGCTCACGCACAGCACCACGCCAAACACGCTGGTGATGCGCTGGCTGGTCCGCTGCAGCGTGTCAAGCGCAGTGGCGCTCTCAGCCAGGGGCATCACAAAGGCCGCTGGCACCGCCAGCACGCCGCCAATCGCCGCGTCCAGGTCGACCACACTGCCAATCGACTTAAAGCCCGTCAGCAGGCCCTGCAGGCGGGTGATGACCGGGCTCAGATCCATCGCTCAGTACTTCACCAGCAGCTCGGGGGTAAACACCCGGCTTGGGGTCCTGGCGGCCACCGCGTTGCCGCGTGTGACGGAGACCGCCAGCAGCGCGCTGCCCGCCACCTGCACGGCGCCGCTGGCCATCAGTTTGAGCACGGCCACCCCGTCCAGATAGCGCTGCAGCACGGTGGCCGGCACGCCATCGTCATACAGCCGGTAGCGGGCCAGGTCCGCCGCCAGGCGCACCAGCACCACCGGCGTGCTGGCCAGCGGCAACTGGTAGCGCGTCGCCAGGTAGCCGTCAATCTCGGCATCGGCATCGCCCAGCGCGCGCGCCAGCACCACCGTGTCAATCGTCAGCCCATCGACCCGGTTGGTGCGCTGCGCCAGCTCGGTCTCGCCAAAGCGGTCAATCAGGTCGGCCTGGCTGGCGTAGGTCATGGCAGTCCGTCAGTCAGCCAGCCAGCGTGGCCGCAGCCAGGCCGATCAGCGCCTGCGCCTGCGGCACCGGCATCTCGGGCAGGGTCTCGCCCTCGGCGTACTGCACGCCGTCATGGCTGATGTTGGTCAGCGCCACCAGCACCAGGCCAGGCTCAGGCGCCGGCATGGCGGCAGCGGCAGCGGATTTTGCGGCGGCCATGCTCAAGCCACCACGCCAGACAGCAGGTAACCAGCGCTGGCGCCGGCAATCACCGGCATCACCTCGTCAGCCAGCGGGTAAACCCAGCTGTTGGCGTTCTCGTCCTGGTACGGCTGGCGCACCATCGGGTAGCCGTTGAGGCGGTAGGTGTAGCCGTAGGTTGGCAGGCCCGACTGCGCCAGGCTGCCCACGGCGGTGTAGGCGACGATGGCAAATTTTCCCCACACATCATTGATCGCGCCCGCGGCGTCGGTGTAGACCATGTCGCCCACCACCACTTGCTTGACGCCAAACAGGCTGGCCAGCAGATCGGTGGTCGGCACGTCGCGCCCGGTGTACTTGATCCGGTCAATCACCTTGGGGTGCTGCTTCAGCATGGCCATCACCGCCGCCCCCAGCACCACGGTGTCGGGGCGCTTGCCGACTTGCTTGCGCACCGCCTCCTTGGCATTTTCAATGTCCTTGATCGGGTCGCTGATGCCGCTGGTTAAGTCGCTCCACTGGCTGGTGCTGCTCAGCGTGTTTTTGTTGCTGGCGCCATAGTTGGCGGGATTGGTCGCCAGTTGCGCCTGCAGGTACTCCAGCCGCAGCGCAATGATGTTCTGCACCTTCATGATTTCAAGCTGCGCCAGGTTGATGTGGGGCACCGCCGCCGCGTCCTCCAGCAGCTCATTGGGCACCAGGGCCTCCAGGCCATGGCTTTCCAGCGCGTAGGGTGAGCCGGCGTAGCCAAACACCACCCGCCGGGTCGGCGAGCCGGGCGTGCGCACGGTGTTATACAGCGCCCAGTCTTCCTTGCCAAAGGTGATGATCTTGCCGCCGCGCTGGCCGACCGGAACGCTGGGGAACAGCGTCATGCCAATGGCTTCATTGTTGCTGTAGCCCTGGGCAATGGTGCTCAAAATCGGGTCGATGACCCGCGCTTGCGAGATGCTTAGTTGTGGCATGGTGGGTTGGTCCTGGTTTAAAAAAGGGGCGCGGCCGGCATCAGGCCACGTTGGGGATCAGCAGCACTTCGATGAACTGGCCGGCCGCCGTGGCCGCCTCCAGCGCCAGGCCGACCTTGGCGCCTGCGGTGGCCCACACAATCGCGCGCCCCGAGGCGTCGGATTTGACGGTGCTCATCGCCGCGACCGCCGCCCCGGCCTCGACCACGGCGGTGCCGATCATGTCGGTGGTGACACGCTCGCCAATGTTGCCGGCCGTGCGGGCCACGCCCAGCGTGTTGAGGTCGGCGCCGGCCAGCGCGCCGGCCGGCGTGACAAAGCGGTTGGCCACCACGGCGGTGGTCAGCAGCAGCGGGTGCGCCAGCAGGGAAATAAAATTTTGGCTCATGGCAGGTTCCTGAAAAAATGGTTGAGGGGTAGTGGCTGGGGTGGGCTGGGGGCTCAGGCCTGGCCGGCCCGCACCGCGTTGACGGCGGTGAGAAGATCGACTTTGTTAGTGCGGGCGTAGGCCTTGGCCCGGCCCAGCTCGGCCAGTTGCGCCGGGTCGACCTTGTAGCCCTGGGCCTGCGCAAACTCCACCGTGCCCGCCGCACCCTCGGTGCCGGCGGCGCGCTGGCTGGTGGCGCTCTCGCCAAAGCTCACCACCGGCGGCAGCGCCGTCAGCAGCTCCCGGAATTTGTCGGCCAGCGGCCGGGCGTCTTCGCCCTCGCCAAAGTTGACCGGCGTGTCCTGTGCGGCCAACTGGTCCAGCATCGCCACGGCGGTCGGCAGGTGGGCCGGCGCCAGGCCGGGCACGGCCTCGCAAAACGCGGTGTGCGCGGCATGCGTCTGCGCCGCTATATTGGCCGCCAGCTCGCGTCTCAGGCGGGTGTTCTCGGCGGTGATGTCCGCCAG
>JAYVXE010000489.1:0-2932 GCA_043785395.1 Burkholderiaceae bacterium
GCGAAGCCAAAAATGGACCGCTGCGGTCGATTTGCAGCCGGCGCTCCCCAAGTCCGACAGGCTGCTAGGCATTTTTCCGCAGACAGTACATCCAGTACGGCGGGTCAAAAGAACGACGCCAGGGCGGTTTTGCGTAAGTCCTATTTGTATGGAGCTGTTGGAGGCCCGCTGGGGTTGTAGCATCCGCCATCCCTACTGCGGCCTAAGCCTGCCCATGATTGCCTAAGCTGCCCACCATGAAGCACACACTCCACACCGCCCGCACGGCCATCCAGGCCGGCCACCAAAGCGCCTTGGCACTCACCGTTGCCGCCCTGGAGCGCATTGCCGACCCCAGCGGCGAAGGCACACGGGTCTTTACCCAGGTTTTTGCCGAGCGCGCTCGGCGCCTGGCCCAGGCGTCTGACAGTCTGCACGCCGCCGGTCTGCAGCGCTCGCCGCTGGAGGGCTTGCCGGTTTCGGTGAAAGACCTGTTTGACGTGGCCGGCACGCCGACCATGGCCGGCTCTACCGTGCTGCGCGACGCCCCCGTTGCCAGCCAGGATGCGGTCGCCGTGCAACGCCTGTTGGCGGGCGGCGCGGTGTTGGTGGGCAAGACCAATATGACCGAGTTTGCCTATTCCGGGCTGGGCATCAATCCGCACTACGGCACACCGGCCAACCCTTGGCAGCGGCAGGCGCAGCGCATCCCCGGCGGCTCGTCTTCGGGCGCGGCGGTGGCGGTTGCCGACGGCATGTGCATCGCCAGCGTGGGCAGCGACACCGGCGGCTCGGTGCGTATCCCGGCGGCGTTGTGCGGCATCACGGGCTTTAAGCCAACCGCGCGGCGCCTGTCGTCCACGGGGATGCTGCCCTTGTCGCCGACGTTGGATGCGGTGGGTGTGCTGGCGGTCGATGTTGCAGGCTGTGCGGCCATGGACGGCGTGCTCTCGGCAACACCGCCGCGGGGGCACGCGGCACGCTTGGCGCAGGCCTGTTTTGCGGTGCCGACCACGCTGGTGCAAGAGGGCATGGACGCCGAAGTGGGCGCTGCCTTCCAGCAGGCGTTGCAACGCCTGTCCGCCACCGGTGCGCAGTTGGTGACGCTGAATGTGCCCGAATTTGACGAGCTGGCGGCTATCAACGCAGCCGGTGGTTTTACGGCGGCTGAGTCTTGGGCTTGGCATGCCGAGCTGGTCGCGCGCAGCGGCGCGGGCTACGACCCACGGGTGTTGTCGCGCATCCAGCGCGGTCGCGGCTTCTCGGCCCGGGACTACCTCGCCTTATTGGCCCAGCGCGCCGACTGGCAGCGCAGGGTGGCTGCGCGCTTGGAGGGGTTTGACGGCTGGCTGATGCCGACCGTGCCGCGCATCGCACCGAGCATGGCCGATTTGGTGGCCCATGAGGCGCGCTACTTCGAGGCCAACGCCGCCATGTTGCGCAACCCGTCAATCGTCAATTTCATGGACGGCTGCGCGATCTCGCTGCCCTGCCAGGCGCCCGGCAGCGCCCCGGTCGGCCTGAGTTTGGCAGGCCCGGCCATGGCCGATGCGGCCGTGCTGTCCTGGGCTTTCGCGATTGAAGCCGCGCTGGGTGTTTCACGTTAAGGCATGCTGTTTGTTGCGACCGATGTGGCGTTGCCGACGAAGCCGATGGCCGCGCTTGGTATGACCATGGGCATGCAGAGGCTTCATCTCTGCTGCGCGCTATGGCTGGCTGCACGACGGCAAGCGCTACCTGGGGTTTGGCGCAGGTCGTGGTCTTGCCGCCTGTGCGCACAGCGAGGTGACGCGTCCCACTGCGTTGCGGCCCTAAGCGTTGCCTTGGCGCTAGGGCACAAAAAAAGGGCCGCTTGCGCGGCCCTTTTTCATGGTTGAGCAGAGCTCAGTTTGGCATTACATGCCCATGCCGCCCATACCGCCCATACCGCCCATATCAGGCATGCCGCCGCCGGCACCGGATTCGTCCTTCGGTGCTTCGGCAATCATGGCCTCGGTCGTCAGCAGCAAGGAGGCTACCGATGCTGCGTTTTGCAGCGCGGTGCGGGTCACCTTGGTGGGGTCCAAAATGCCCAGCTCCAGCATGTCGCCGTAGCTGTCGTCGGCGGCGTTGAAGCCGAAGTTGCCCTTGCCTGCCAGCACGGCATTGACCACCACCGAGGCTTCGCCGCCGGCGTTGTTGACGAT
The DNA here is from genome assembly GCA_043785395.1 of Burkholderiaceae bacterium. Taxonomy (GTDB): domain Bacteria; phylum Pseudomonadota; class Gammaproteobacteria; order Burkholderiales; family Burkholderiaceae_C; genus JAGOEY01. Next base: position 2,166 of record JAYVXE010000489.1, read on the forward strand.
CTCGCGCAGTGGCGCCTCGATCGCCTTCAGCACCAGGGCAATACCGGCGTCTTGGTCAGCATTCGCACCCTTGAGCTTGCCGCCCAGAGCTTGCTTGGCACGCAGGAAGGCCACGCCGCCGCCGGCCACAACGCCTTCTTCCACAGCAGCACGGGTTGCGTGCAGTGCGTCTTCAACGCGCGCCTTCTTCTCTTTCATCTCGACTTCGGTGGCTGCGCCAACCTTGATCACGGCCACACCGCCGGCCAGCTTGGCCACGCGCTCTTGCAGCTTTTCGCGGTCGTAGTCGCTGGTGGCTTCTTCGATTTGCACGCGCACTTGCTTGACACGGGCTTCGATGTCAGCGGCAGCGCCAGCGCCGTCGATGATGATGGTGTTTTCTTTGCCCACTTCGATGCGCTTGGCCGAGCCGAGGTCGGCCAGGGTGACCTTCTCCAGCGTCAGGCCGACTTCTTCTGCAATCACCTTGCCGCCGGTCAGGATGGCGATGTCTTCCAACATGGCCTTGCGACGGTCGCCAAAGCCAGGAGCCTTGACCGCCACCACCTTCAGGATGCCGCGAATGGTGTTCACCACCAGCGTTGCCAGGGCTTCGCCCTCGACTTCTTCGGCAATGATCAGCAGCGGACGGCCAGCCTTGGCGACCTGCTCCAGCGTAGGCAGCAGGTCACGGATGTTGCTGATCTTCTTGTCGAACAGCAGCACAAACGGGTTGTCCAGCAGCGCCGATTGCTTCTCTGGGTTGTTGATGAAGTAAGGCGACAGGT
>JAYVXE010000490.1:0-2929 GCA_043785395.1 Burkholderiaceae bacterium
CCCGGCAAAAGCGCAGGATCGTGGTGCTCAATGGGCCGGGGTCGACCCGGATCAGCAACGAAAACTGCACGCCCTATTCGGTGCACTACACCTATGACACCTATGCCTTGGCCAACACCACCGGGCGCACGTTGACGGCCCGTGGCGGTGACAGTTGGTTCTTTGTCAGCGCTGATTACAACTTTGGCCAGCAACTGCAAAAAGATGCCTCCGACGTGGTCGAGGCGGCGCAGGGTCGGGTGCTGGGCGCTGTCAAACACCCGTTGAACGCGGCTGATTTTTCATCCTTCCTGCTGCAAGCGCAGGCCTCCAAAGCCAAGGTGGTGGCGCTGGCCAATGCCGGCGGCGACACCATCAATGCGATCAAGAGTGCGCACGAGTTTGGTCTGCGCCCGGGCGGGGCGCAAAAACTCGCGGCCCTGCTGCTCTACATCAACGATGTCCACAGCATCGGCCTGCGCACCAGCCAGGGCATGGTGGTGAGCGAAGGCTTTTACTGGGATATGGATGCCCAGACAAGGGCTTGGTCGCAGCGTTATTTTGCCAAAATGAAGAAAATGCCCAACATGAACCAGGCCGGCGTCTACTCGGCGACCCGCCACTACCTCACGGCGCTGCAAGCCGCTGGCAGCGACGACGCGGTTGCCGTGATGGCGAAGATGAAGTCATTGCCGATCCAGGACTTCTTCGCCCGCAACGGTCAGATTCGGGCCGACGGGCGCATGGTGCACGACATGTACCTGTTCGAGGTCAAGTCCCCAGCCGAGTCCAAATACCCCTGGGACTATTACAAGTTGCTGGCGACCGTGCCCGGTGCGCAGGCGTTCCAGCCCTTGAGCCAGTCGCGCTGTCCGCTGGTCACGGGCAAGTAGGTGTGCGCTGCGTCCCCCGAGACGGGCGGCATCAAGACGCATCGGCCCACGCCCAGTTACCCAGTTACCCAGTTTTCAATGGATCCCCCGCTTGCACCTGGAGCCCACCGCATGCCTGCCTGTACCCAAGTTACCCACGCCCCTCAAGCTACCCACGCCGTTCTGAATGACTTCCAGCAACTGCTTGGCACGCACATCGCCACGGAGCGCCCGGCGTTGATCACCCCGGAGGGCGAGCCGATCTCCTTGGCGGCGCTGCACCGGGCCAGCGCTTGCCTGGCCAGCGGGCTGCGCCAACGTGGCGTGGGGCCAGGGGTGCGTGTTGCGCTGTGCTTGCCCAGCAGTTGGCATTGGCTGGCGCTGTTTTTTGCCTGCACGCGCTTGGGGGCGGTGGTGGTTGCGCTCAACCCCCGTGCCGGGCCGGCGGAGCTGCACGATGCGCTGGCCCGCACCGAGAGCCAGCTGTTGGTGTGTGGCCGGGGTGCGCACGGTATTGACGGCATCGATCCCTTGTCCGTGTTGGCCGCGTTTGCGCCGCAGTCGCTGCCCAGCCTGCGCCAGCTGGTGCTGCACGAGGGCGCTGGCGCCAGTCCGGCGGCGTTGCCAGGCTGGCCCGTTACGCCGTTGGCGACGCTGGCGCAGCAAGAGCCGGACAGCGCACCGTCTGCGGGCGAGGACGCTTGCATTTTGTTCAGCACCTCTGGTACCTCGGGGTTGCCGAAATTTGTGCTGCACGGGCAGGCCGCCTTGCTCGCCCATGCCGCCGACGCTGCGCAGGCCTTTGCTTATGGCGCGCCGGACAGCTGCGTGCTGGTGACGGCGCCGTTTTGCGGTGTCTTTGGTTTTTGCAATGCGCTGGCGGCCTTGGTGGCCGGCTGCCCGCTGGTGACGTTGCCGGTGTTTCGGGCGGCGCAGGCGGTGGCCCTGGTTGCGGCCCACGGCGTAACCCATGCCAATGCGCCGAGCGACGCCATCAGCGCGATGCTGGCGCAACCGGATGCCGGCCAGCGGCTGCGGTCGCTACGGGTCTTGGGTTTTGCGGCGTTTTCGGGGTCGGCTGAGTTGCTGGCCGCGCAAGCGCTGGACTTGGGTCTGCGCTTGCGCTTGGTTGGGCTGTACGGGTCGAGTGAGTTGCAGGCGCTGTTGGCGCGGCAGGCGCCAGACTCGCCGGATCGCTTGCTGGCAGGTGGCGTGCTGGTGGCGGCAGCGGCGCGGGTGCGTGCGGTCGACCCGGTGTCGCGCCTGCCGCTGGCGCTGGGCGAGGTTGGCGAGCTTGAGATTTTCGCGCCGAGCCGCATGCTGGGCTATTTTGGCAATCCGGGTGCCAGCCAGGCGGCATGCAGCAGCGACGGTTTTTTTCGCACCGGCGATTTGGGCTATGCGGTATCTGCGCGCGAATTTGTTTTTTTGGCGCGTCTGGGTGACACCTTGCGTTTGTCTGGTTTTTTGGTCAATCCGCGCGAGATCGAGCAATGCCTGGAGGCCTTGCCGGCGGTCAGTGCCTGCCAGGTGGTGGCTGTCGAGGCGGCGCAGGGTTTGCGCCCGGTGGCCTTCGTCACCTTGCGTGCCGGGCAGTATTTTGACGAGCAGGGCGCACTCGCCCATTGCCAAGCGCAACTGGCCAAGTACAAATGGCCGCTGCGGGTTTGGCCGCTGGAAGCCTTCCCCAGCGTTGCCAGCGCCAATGCCACCAAAGTGCGCAAACAGGCGCTGCGTGATCTGGCGCAGGCGCGGCTGGCTGCGGCACTGGCGTCAGCCGCGCAAGCCCTTCCAGAGCATGTAAGCGGCTAGCAGGTACAGGATGCAGGCAAATATCCGTTTGAGTTTTTTGACCGGTAGCTGGTGCGCTATCCGTGCGCCGAGGGGTGCCGTCATGACGCTGAAAAACGCAATCACCGTCAGCGCTGGCAGCCAGATATAGCCGAGCGACGCCGGTGGCAGGTTGGCCGCCGACTGGCCACTGAGCACATAGCCGATGACGTTGCTCAGGGCAATTGGAAAGCCGAGTGCTGCGCTGGTGGCCACGGCGTTGTGCATGGCAATGTTGCACCAGCCCA
>JAYVXE010000491.1:0-2924 GCA_043785395.1 Burkholderiaceae bacterium
CGCGCCATATCGAGATCCAGATTTTTGGCGACACCCTGGGCAACTACGTCCACCTGTTTGAGCGCGACTGCTCGGTGCAACGGCGCCACCAAAAAGTGCTGGAAGAAGCACCCGCACCCGGCCTGAGCGCTGCGCTGCGCCAGCAAATGGGCGCGGCCGCCATTGCCGCAGCACGTGCCGTGCACTATGTGGGCGCCGGCACGGTGGAGTTCATCGTGGCCCAGCCGCCAGATGCGCCGCTGGCTTTTTTCTTCATGGAGATGAACACCCGCTTGCAGGTTGAGCATCCGGTCACCGAGGCGATCACCGGGCAAGACCTGGTGGAGTGGCAGTTGCGCGTTGCTGCGGGCCAAGCCCTGCCTTTGAGCCAGGCGCAATTGCAGATCGACGGCCACGCCATTGAGGCACGCATCTGCGCCGAGAATCCCGACCACGATTTTTTGCCATCGACCGGCCGGCTGCTGCACTGCCAACTGCCGCCGGGCGCTGCGTTTACGCGCGCGCCCGTGCGCATCGATGCCGGCGTGCGCCAGGGCGACGTGGTGACGCCGTTTTACGACCCGTTGCTGGCCAAGCTGACCGTCCACGGCGCCGACCGGGCGCAGGCGCTGGCACGCATGGATGCGGCGCTGGCGCAGCTGCGCATCGTGGGTGTCGCCAACAATGTGCAGTTTTTGCGCCACCTGCTGCGCAGCCCCTCGTTTGCCCAGGCCGAACTCGACACAGGGCTGATCCCGCGTGAAGCCGCCGTGCTGTTCCAGCAAGAAAAACTCGGCCTGCCCCTGGTCGCTGCCGCTGTGCTGGCGCAGCTGTTGCTGGACGAGCGGGCCACGCAAAGCACCTATCCTTTCAGCCAGCGCGATGGCTGGCGCGTACAAGGTGCGCAGGCCGTGTATACGCGGCACTTTTGGTTTGAATTCCAGGGCCAGACCGCCAGCGCCGAGCTGCGTTACCTGCCGGCTGGTGCGCTGCACTTGCAGCTTGGCGCGGTGGGCGGGGCGCTGCTGTTCAGCGTGTTGCCGACAGGGCCAGCCGCGCAGGGCGAATCCACAGCCCCGCGCTGCATCGACCTGCAATTTGCCGGCCAGCGCCACACCGTCCAAGTCCTGCGCCAAGACCTGGTTCAGCATGTTTTCTGCGCCCTCGGAGCCAGCTCCATCGTCGTACACGAGCCCTTGCAGCAAGCCGCAACCCTGGCCGTCCAGGCCGCCAGCGGTACGCAGCAAGGCAGTGCCGGCCTGGGCGCGCCGATGCCGGGCAAGCTGCTGTCCTTCGCCGTCAAAGTCGGCGAGCGCGTGCAGCGCGGCCAAACACTGGCACTGATGGAGGCGATGAAGATGGAGCACAACATCGCCGCCCCGTTTGACGGCTGCGTGCGGGAGCTTTTGTACGCGCCCGGTGACCAGGTCGCCGAAGGCGCGGCGCTGCTGATTTTGGAGGCGCTAGCGTAAGATTTTGCGGCGCTTCCATGCTATCGGGCATTGCACGAGAAGCGCAAAAATCGAATGACTGAGCCCTGTCCAGCAGGTTGCCGCACAGGATTCAAAGACCTGCGGAGGGACTTTCACGTTATGGGCCGGACTTCGCAACGCGCCAATGCCCGGCCTGCGTCTGAAACTTCCACAAGCTCGCATACGGCCCCCCCAACGCGAGCAGTTCTTCATGCCGTCCTTGCTCCACCAACCCGCCCCGCTCAAGCACCAGTATTCGATCTGCCTGCCGCACGGTACGCAGCCGATGCGCGATAACCACGACGGTGCGCTCCTTCACCAGTGCAGACAAGGCCCGCTGGATGTGGGCGGCACCGGACGGGTCCACGTTGGCCGTGGCTTCATCGAGCAGCAGGATGGGTGCGTTCTTGAGAAAAGCACGGGCAATCGACAGGCGCTGGCGCTCGCCGCCTGACAACCTGGCACCGTTTTCACCGACAGCCGTGTCGTAGCCTTGCGGGAGGCGTTGGATGAAGTCGTGTGCCTCGGCCAGGCGCGCCGCCTCGATGATCTGTTCGCGTGTGGCATCGTGCCGGCCAACCCGAAGGTTTTCAAGTACTGTCCCCGAGAACAGCACGACGTCCTGAAACACCATGGCAATGTGGCGCTGCAAAACGTCAGTGCCCATTGCGCGCACATCGACGCCGCCAATAAGGACGGCCCCCTGGTCCACATCCCACAGTCGCGCAATCAGATGCAGCAGCGTGGTTTTCCCCGCGCCGGAATGGCCAACGATCGCTGTCAGGCTACGGGCAGGAATCACGGCGTCAATGCCGCTCAGCACCATCTCGCCCGCACTGCCCGCATAGCCGAAGCAAAGCTGCTTCAGCACGATGTCAGCGCCTGCGGGCTGCTTTGGTTCAGCGGGCTCTGGCAGCCTTTGCAAGGCCAACAGCCCACGGATGCGCCGCATGGCCTGCTGCGCATAGCGCAGCGCCACGCAAGAGCGACCAACCTCGAACAATTGCTGGTACACCGACAGCGAAAGTACGGCGAACAGCAGCAAGGTTTCGCCCGACAAACCGTCCAGTTCCGCCGGACGGCCCAGGCGCTGGGCCCCAAACCACACGACCAAAGCGAAGCCGGCGTCCAAGACAAAACCAAACAAGGCAATCAGCGGCGCAGGCCACAGCTCAAGGGCAACAGCTCTGCGCCGCATGCCGGCAAGTGCTGTGCGCAGGCGCGTCAAGGTCAAACCGGTATGGCGTCCCGCCTCAAACGCGCGAATCACCGCAATGCCCTGTACATAGTCCAGCATCTCGGCTTGCCCCTGCGCATTGGCCGCCTGCAATTTGTCGGACTGCACGGTGATCAGGCGCTGGCCCAGCAGCAGCAGCGCAAACGCGCACGGCAGGGTGGAGACCACAACCAGTGCGAGGCGCCAGTCCAGCCAAAACAGGAAAAGGGACAAAAGCGCAGGCACAAGAATACCGA
>JAYVXE010000492.1:0-9526 GCA_043785395.1 Burkholderiaceae bacterium
GCCCGGCTGCGGCGTCAGCGAGACCCGGATGGTGTCGCCAATCCCCTCTTGCAAGAGGATTGACAAGGCGGTGGCCGATGCCACGGTGCCCTTGGTCGCCATCCCGGCCTCGGTCAGCCCCAGGTGCAGCGCGTAATCGCAGTGCTGGTGCAAGGCCCGGTAGACCGACACCAAGTCCTGCACGCCGCTGACCTTGCAGCTCAAAATGATCTGGCGTCCGTCCATGCCCATGGACTCGGCCAGTTGGGCCGACTCCATGGCCGAACGCACCAGCGCCTGGTACATCACCGATTGCGCGGCCCAAGGCTCGGGCCGTTGGTGGTTCACGTCCATCAAATGGGCGAGCAAATCTTGGTCTAGGCTGCCCCAGTTGACGCCAATGCGCACCGGCTTGTTCCAGCGCATGGCGACATCGATCATCTGACCAAACTGCCGGTCTTTTTTATCGCCCCGACCGACATTGCCGGGATTGATGCGGTATTTGCTGAGTGCCTGGGCGCAGTCCGGGTAATCGGTCAGCAGGCGATGGCCGTTGTAATGGAAGTCGCCAATCAAGGGCACGTCAATGCCCATGCGGTCGAGCTGCTCACGCACGTAGGGCACTTGCTGCGCCGCCTCGGGCGTATTGACGGTGATGCGCACCAGCTCGGAGCCGGCCAGCGCCAGCTCTTTGACCTGGATCGCCGTGCCGATCGCGTCAACCGTGTCGGTGTTGGTCATCGACTGCACCCGCACCGGGGCATCGCCGCCGATGGTGACGATGCGCTCACCCCAAGCCACACGGGCTTGGCGGGAGCGACGCAGCTGGGGCGCAGCAGGCTCAATCGGCAGTTCAAATGGCATGGAAAACCCTGGCTAACTACTGAACGGTAAAACGTGCGGCCTGGCTGCCGGGCTCCGTGCTGGGCACCAGCACTTGGCCGCGCACCTTCACCTCGACCAAGTCGGCGCGCTCTAGCTCCACCGACAGCGGCAGGCGGCCAGAGACTGCGGCAACCTCATTGGTGCGCAAAAGTTTCTCAAACACCAAGGTCTTGTTCGCATCCCGCACCCGAGCCCAGGCGGCACTGCGCGCGCGCAGTTGCAACACCTCTTCGGCAGCTGCGCCGGGCTGCTTGGGCTCGGCCAAGGCCGTTGGTGTCGACCAAACAGCGCTCGGCGGCGGCGGCGGCACAACAGTAGCCGGCAGCGAGGATGTCAGCAGGTTCGACACCACCTCACTCGACGCCATCTCGGTGGCCATCGGCGGCGCCGCCGCCGTCGTTGACCAGGCCGCAGCGCGCAGCTTCGGCCACGAGAGAATCAGCGCCGTCGCAATGAACAAGGCCAGCACAGCCCAGATCACCGGGCGCGTCAGCCCGCCCCAGCGACCGCCCCCCCCATGGTGGAGCTTGACCGTGGCGTTCAAGCCCTCATCCAGCATCACAGAAGATTTACTCGGCGGCAGCGGCAATTGCGCCAACACCACAGCGGCATCGAGCTTCACATGGCGGCACACGCTGGCGGCCAAAGCCCGGACAAAAACCATATCGGACATCGACTCCAAACGGCCCGACTCCAAGGCTTGCAGCTTGGCAACCGGCACTTTGAGCGCAGCCGCCAAAACCTCGATGCGCAGGCCCAAGGCCTCGCGCGCCTGCCGCAGCAAAGCGCCCGCCTCCAGCGTCGAGCCGGCTTGTTGTTCCGTATTTTTTTCCATCGACTCATTCATTGAAAGCCCCTCGCTCAAACGCTGCCCATTGCTTAGAGCTTGGGAAGCGGCGCTGCAACTGCTCACTCAGCTGTCCCATGGCAAGACGGTCATTGCTTTGCCGCTCAACTTTGATCCCCAGCCACAAGGACTCGGCATTGGCGTACTCACTGTTGTTCAGCCGCCGAATGTAGAACTGCGCCTTGGCGAAATCAGCGCGCTGGTACAGCAGCTGCGCCAAGTTATAGGCCGTGATCGGGTTGCCGGGGTCCATTTCATAGGACGCCACAAACGTGTGCTCCGCCTGCGCCAGCTGGCCCGCGCTCATCTGGCACAAGCCCTGGGCCATGCGGGTCTTGGCCTGCTCGGTGTAGGCCGGATTGGCCACCGCCTGGGCAAACCAGGTGTCGGCCTGCGCATAGCGCTTTTGCTGGCACAACAGCCAGCCGTAGTTGTGCTGGGTGCTGCCATCACGCGGACTCAAGGCCACGGCGCGGCGAAAACCGTCTTCGGCCAGGGCGTACTCGTTCATCCGCATGTAGATCAGGCCGCGCAGGTTGTAGGCATCGGCATAACTGGGATCAATTGCCAGCGTCTGTTTAAGCTCGTCGAGTGCGACCGCCGTTTTGCCTTGCTCAAAATACGTGCTGGCGAGTTCGAGCCGGATCCGCGCCCGCCGCCGAACCTCGGGCTCGTCGAAGGCCGTCATCGGCTCCGCCTGCGCTGGCCCACCGGATGCAGCTGATGCACCTGGCGCAGCCCCGGCATACGGGCTGGCACAACCCGCCAACACCGCACACAACCCGGCTGCTGCCACCACCAAACCGAATGGCAGCTGCCAGCACTTCACGACAAATTTCACCATGTCAGTCCTTTTTTGGGAGAGCATCGAGCGACGCGACAGCCTGGATCGGCACCACCCGTTGTTGCGCCATGCGCTGCCCAACCCGGGTGCGGTCTTGCACCTCGCCGGCCAGTTGACCGCAGGCCGCGTCGATGTCGTCACCGCGCGTTTTGCGCACCGTGGTGACAATGCCGGCCGCGCCCAGTATTTTGGCAAACGCCTGCACCTGCTCGGCCCCCGAGCGCAGCAAGCCGGAGGCGGGAAAGGGGTTGAACGGAATCAGGTTGAACTTGCAGCGCAAACCGTTGGCAGCATGCGCACGCACCAGCGCCACCAGTTGCTGGGCATGCAGTGGCTGGTCGTTGACGCCGTCCAGCATGCAGTACTCAAAGGTGATGAAGTCACGCGGCGCATGCGCCAAATAGCGGGTGCAGGCTTGCAACAACTCGTCGATCGGGTACTTGCGGTTGAGTGGCACCAGGCTGTCACGCAAAGCATCATTGGGCGCGTGCAGCGAGACCGCCAGGGCGACCGGGCAATCCTGCGCCAAACGGTCGATCATCGGAACCACGCCCGATGTCGAGACCGTCAAGCGCCGCCGCGACAGCCCATAGGCATGGTCATCGAGCATGCTGCGCAGGGCCGGCACGAGGGCTGCATAATTTTGTAGCGGCTCACCCATGCCCATCATCACGACGTTGGAGATAACGCGCCCTTCTTGCTCCAGGCTGCGCCCCAGATGGCGGCGCAAAAAATGCTCGGCAAACCAGAGCTGGGCGACGATCTCGGCGCTGCCCAGATTGCGGCTAAAACCCTGGTGCCCGGTGGAGCAAAAACGACAACCCACAGCACAACCAGCCTGCGAGGAGATGCACAGGGTGCCGCGCTCGTCCTCGGGAATAAAAACGGCCTCCACCGCATTGCCAGCGCCCACGTCGAACAGCCACTTGATGGTGCCGTCGGTGGACAGATGCTGGGAAATCAGGGGCAGGCCTTGCACCGTGGCGCAGGCCTTGAGCTGCTCGCGAAAAGACTTCGCCAGATCGCTCATCTGGTCAAAATCGGACGCACCGCGCTGGTGAATCCAACGGAAAAGCTGGGTCGCACGAAAGCGTTTTTGACCCAAGCCTTGGCAAAAATCAGCCAAGCCTTGCAGGTCAAAATCAAGCAAATTGGTCGGCTTCATAGCATCTCGACCATGGCGCTCGCGGCTCCCGCAGGGCCAGCAACACCACACGCAGCTCGGCAGCGGCAAGTGCAGCAAGTGCAACAGGTGCGGCAACGCAGGGCAGCGCGCATGCTCAGGCCTTAGCGGGAGTAAATGTTCAGGCCGGGGAAGAAGAAGGCAACTTCAACCTGGGCGGTATCGACGGCGTCCGAGCCGTGCACGGCATTGGCGTCAATGCTGTCGGCGAAGTCGGCGCGGATGGTGCCGGCGTCGGCCTTCTTCGGGTCGGTCGCGCCCATCAGGTCACGGTTTTTCAGCACAGCGTTTTCGCCTTCCAGGGCTTGCACGAAAACCGGGCCGGACACCATGAAATCGACCAAGTCTTTGAAGAACGGACGGGCCTTGTGCACGGCGTAAAACTGCTCCGCCTCGGCGCGCGACAGTTGCACCAAGCGGGCCGCCACGACCTTCAGGCCGGCAGCTTCAAAACGCGACACGATTTGACCAATGACGTTCTTGGCAACCGCGTCGGGCTTGATGATGGAGAGAGTGCGTTCGATAGCCATTTTTGATATTTCCTGAGCTGGGGTGAAAAAAGTTTTGCCAAGTCGGCAAAGCCTTGCATTTTAGCGTGTGGCCAAGGGCCTGGCCGACGCATGCCCCCAAAACCAAGGGCCACGCCATGGCGGCTCCGTCTGCGGCCCAAAATTGGCGGCGGCGGCGGGAGGCAGATCATTTTAATTTAATAGCTGCTACCGCACTATTTATATGGATTTAACAATCAAACCATATTGAAATTCTTAAAAAACATGCGTCAGCAGCTATCAATAATGAATCAAATCGCCCTTGCTGCACAGGAGCCACCGCCCACGTTCCTGTGCTGTGCGAGCGCTGGCGCTATGCCGGCGGGCCAGACCCCGCTCAGCCGCGACCACCACGGCGCGGACCACCGCTGCTGCGCTTTTGCGCCTGCCGCTGGCGGCTCAGGCTGTCCTGCCCGATATAGCCAACCGAGGTTTTCAAGGGATCGGGCTGAGCGGCGCTCGCGCTTGGCGGGCGCGGGCCGCTGCCGGGCCGAGCGTTGCGGGGTGCACCAAGTCCACCGACACCGCCGACACTGCCAGAACCACGCGGGCCTTTGTTGGCAGCACGTGGCGCGCCGCCACCGCCACCGCCACCACGCGGGCCAGCTTGGCGCTGGTTGCGCGCCTGGTTGCGCGGCGCCGGAGCTGCTGCTGGTGCACGCTCAGCGCGCTCCTCGCTGCCCACCGCACGCAACAGCGCCCGGATATCGCCCTCATCCAGCTCCACATAGGCGCCACGCTTGAGCCCACGCGGCAGCACCACTGCGCCGTAGCGGATGCGGATCAGGCGGCTGACAGCGTGTCCGACAGCCTCGAACATGCGCCGCACCTCGCGGTTACGGCCCTCGGAGATCGTCACCCGGTACCAGCAGTTCGAGCCTTCGCCGCCGCCGTTCTCTATCGTGCCGAACTGGGCCGGGCCGTCGTCCAGCGTCACGCCGTCGAGCAGGCGCTGCTTTTCGGCATTGCTCAAAGCGCCCAGCACCCGTACCGCGTACTCACGCTCCAGGCCAAAACGCGGGTGCATCAATTGGTTGGCCAGCGCACCCGCATTGGTCAGCAAAAGCAGGCCTTCAGTGTTCAAGTCCAGCCGCCCAACCGACTGCCACTTGCCCGTTTGCAGCCTTGGCAAACGGCGAAACACGGTGGGACGGTTCTGCGGGTCGTCATGCGTGACGACCTCGCCGGCCGGCTTGTGGTAGGCAATCACGCGTGCGGGTGGCGGATCGATCCGAAAACGAACCGGCTTGCCATTGAGCTTGATTTGATCGCCAAACTGCACCCGCTGCCCGACGTGGGCCGGTGCGTTGTTGACCGAAATCCGCCCCTCAACGATCAGCTGCTCCATCTCCAGCCGGGAGCCGAGCCCGGCCTGGGCCAACACCTTGTGCAGCTTGGGCGACTCGGCTTGTGGCAACAAGACGCGCTTGTCCGTCAGCGCAGCGACCTCTTCTTCGCTGTCAAAGCTGCCGCTGACGATGTCCTCAAAGCGCGTGTGCAGGACAGCGGGATCGGCGCTGGCGTCAGCAGCGTCAGCAGCGCTCAAGGGCAGCGCCAAAGCGCTCGGCGCGGGCGCCTGCGCACTGTTCAGCGGCGTGCTCAAAGGGGGGGTGGTGTCATTCATGTCGAATTGCGCTCAGAAAAAAGATCATCGTTAGGGTGCAGCTCAGGCAGCTCAGCAGCGTCCACGCCAAGCGCATCCGCTGCCGTCACAACCGGGGGCGAGGTCGGCAAGCCCGGTGGCTGGGCGTCTCCGTCCAGCCCCAAATCGGCCTGCCTGGGTGGAAGCAAGGCATCCAAGCTTGGCAGCTCGGTACTGGCCGAGACCGGCAACTGGTCCAGCGTGGCCAGCCCCAAGTCGTCCAAAAATTGCCGGGTCGTGGCAAACAAAGAGGGCCGCCCAACCGTCTCACGGTGGCCGATCACCTCAACCCAGCCCCGGTCCTCAAGCTGCTTGAGCACCAGGCTGTTGACCGTGACGCCGCGAATATCCTCAATATCGCCGCGCGTCACCGGCTGCCGGTAGGCAATGATGGCCAGCGTCTCCAGCGCCGCGCGGGTATAGCGCGGTGGCTTCTCGGGGTGCAGGCGGTCCAGGTAATCGCGCATTTCCGGGCGACTTTGAAAACGCCAGCCGCTGGCCACTTGCACCAACTCGACGCCGCGCTGCGCCCAAGCCAGCTGCAAGTCGTGCAACAGGCTTTTAAGGGTGTCGGCACCGAGCTCATCTTGAAACAACACCCGCAACTCGCGCACCGACAAAGCGTGCTGCGCACAAATCAGGGCAGTTTCGAGGATGCGTCGGGCATCCGTCGTATTCATGGCGTTGGTGGCTCCGTGGCAGGCACAGCAGTGGGCCGGTGCGGTGCAAAAAAATCAAAAGGATGGGGCCGCAGCGCCCCGAGCGGCAAAGCGCCAACGAGAGCTCAGGCAGCAAACGGGGCCATGGAGCCTCGCACGATTGGAACGATTGGAACGATTGGAACGATTAGCACAGGCGGTGCAAAAACCATGGCAGGCGTTGCCAGCTGCGCCAACTCGGCTGCGTCCACAAGGCATGAAAAGGCACTTTAGGCCCGTCCTGCGCCAGGTTCCACGGCAAACTTGCGCGCGAAAATCAGGCCGGATTGTAGCGCAGACCCCAGTTTTGCAGCGCCTGCAGCAAATCCGGCGGCGGCGGCGCGCAGAACTCCAACGCCTCTTGCGTGAAGGGATGGACAAAAGCCAGCCGCGTCGCGTGCAGCGCTTGGCGCGTCAAACCCGCAACCAAACTGCCGCCATAGACCGTATCGGCCACCAAGGGATGGCCGATCGAGGCCATGTGCACGCGAATCTGGTGGGTGCGCCCGGTCTCCAGCGTGCAGCGCACCCAGCAGCCATCGACCGCGTTGTCCAGCAACTCAAAATGGGTGCGTGCCGTCTTGCCGCTGTGCAGTGCCAGGTCGACCACCGCCATGCGCAGACGGTTGCGCGGGTCGCGCCCAATGGCCGCATCCACTTGGCGCGTGCGAGCCCCCTGCCACGTGCGCTGCGCCAGCGCCAGGTACTGGCGGCTGATGGCGCGCGCCGCCATCATCTGCACCAAGGCATCCATCGTTGCACGGCTGCGCGCCACCACCATCAAGCCACTGGTGTCTTTGTCCAGCCGGTGCACGATGCCGGCCCGTGGCAGCAGTTGCGCACGGGCGTCACGCGCCAGCAAACCATTGAGCAAAGTGCCACTCCAGTTGCCCGGCGCCGGGTGCACGACCAGCCCGGCAGGCTTGTTCAGCACCAGCAGGTGGGCGTCCTCAAACACCACATCGAGCGCCATCGGCTCGGGCTTGAAGGCCTGGCTCTGCGGCGTTGGACGCAACTCAATGCTGCCGCTGTCGCCAGCCCGCACCCGGGCCGCGGGCTTGCACACCAGCGCCTCGCCTTGGCGCACCGCCCCGGCAAGAATCAACTGCTGGAGATAGCTGCGCGAGAATTCGGGCACGCTCGCCGCCAGCGCTTGGTCCAGGCGCTGGCCATGCTGGGGTACGCCGATGCGCCAAGCCCGCAGCTCGAACGCCTCGGCATCGGCCTCAGCCTCAGCCTCAGCCTCCCACTGCGCCGCCTGCGCCACATCGGCGGCATCGGCGGCGTCCGCCGTAGGTGTTGGCGGGCTCGATATAATAATTTTGCTTTGCTTCAAGAAAGTTGCCTGTGATGTTTCGCACTAAATTATCGGTTGTCTCTGCTGTTGCGGTTTTTGCCGTGCTGCTGGCAGGCTGCTCAACCACCGCAGAAGACAAGACTGCGGACTGGAGTCCCAATAAAATCGCCGCCGAGGCCAAGGACGAGATGTCCAACGGAGCTTTCGACAAAGCGATTCCGCTCTACGAGAAGCTCGAAGGCCGCGCCGCCGGCACTCCGTTGGCGCAGCAAGCCCAGCTCGACAAAGCCTTCGCCCAGCACAAAAACAACGACCAGCTGGAAGCCGTCGCCACGCTTGAGCGCTTCATCAAACTCAACCCGGCCAGCCCGGCACTGGACTACGCGCTCTACCTCAAAGGGCTGGTGAACTTCAACGACAACCTGGGCTTGTTGTCCGGCGTTTCGCGCCAAGACCTTTCCGAACGCGACCAAAAAGCGGCCAAAGACTCTTTTGAAGCTTTCCGTGAACTGACCACCCGTTTCCCCGACTCCCGCTACACGCCCGATGCCCGCCAGCGGATGCGCTACATCGTCAACTCGCTGGCGCAGTACGAGGTTCATGTCGCACGCTACTACTACACGCGCGGCGCCTACATTGCAGCGATCAACCGGGCGCAAACCGCCTTGAGCGACTACCGCGACGTACCAGCCCAAGAAGAAGCACTGTTCCTGCTGATGCGCTCCTACGACGCCCTGGGCATGGAGCCGCTGCGTGATGACGCACGGCGGGTGATGCAAGCCAGCTACCCCAAGAGTGAATACCTGACACAGGGCTTCAAAACCAAGTCAGATCCCTGGTGGAAGCTCTGGTAAGTCAGCGCACGGCGTGCAGCTTGCGTGGATCAACCGTAAAATAGCCGGTTATCCGCCACGAAAATCTTGATGAACGCCCCTGTTGACGTTTCCTTCTTTGCGCGCGCCGCCAAGCCGCTGACCAGCTACCGCAAATACTGGGCCGCCCGTTTTGGCACGGCCAAATTCTTGCCCACCTCGCGCGAGGAAATGGCGGCCCTCGGCTGGGACAGCTGCGACATCATCGTGGTCACCGGCGACGCCTATGTTGACCACCCGAGTTTTGGCATGGCGGTCATTGGCCGCATGCTGGAGGCGCAGGGCTTTCGGGTCGGCATCATCGCGCAGCCCGACTGGCAAAGCGCCGACCCGTTCAAGGCACTGGGCAAGCCCAACCTGTTCTTCGGCGTCACCGCCGGCAACATGGACTCGATGATCAACCGCTACACGGCGGACCGCAAAATCCGCAGCGACGACGCCTACACGCCCGGCGACATCGGCGGCAAACGGCCCGACCGCGCGGCCATCGTCTACTCGCAGCGCTGCCGCGAAGCCTGGAGCGACACTCCCATCATCCTGGGCGGCATCGAAGGCAGCCTGCGCCGCATCGCGCATTACGACTACTGGTCCGACAAGGTACGCCGCAGCATCGTGGTCGACGCCAAATGTGACCTGCTGCTGTACGGCAACGCCGAACGCGCCATCGTCGAAATCGCCCACCGCCTGGCCGCCAAAGAGCCGGTGGCGCAGATCACCGACGTGCGCGGCAC
>JAYVXE010000493.1:0-9523 GCA_043785395.1 Burkholderiaceae bacterium
ACCGCGTTAAAGAATTCTTCGTATGACTCCTTCCCCCTCTGGGGGAAGGTTGGGATGGGGGCCTGCAACGCTCAGCAGCGCCACACGGTGCGCAATCGCCTGCAGCACCCCTTCCAGATGGATGAATGGTTCGTTCGACGCAAAACGCAGCACGTCGAACCCTTGGCTGCGAAAGAGCGCATCCCGCTTGTTGTCGTAGTGGGCTTGCGCCTGGTGCTGCGAGCCGTCGAGTTCAACAATGAGCTTCGGGGCGAGGCAGGCAAAGTCCGCGATGTAGTTGCCGAGCGGATGCTGCCGACGAAACTTCACACCCAGCTGCTCGGCGCGCAGGCCCGCCCAGAGCTTGCGCTCGGAGTCGGTCATGTCGCGCCTCAGAACACGGGCGTTCCGCTGTGCAGTGGGAGTGGCTTGGTTTTGCATTGGGTGTGGCCCCCATCCCTGCCTTCCCCCAGAGGGGGAAGGAGAAAGAGGAAGACAGCGTTCAATTGCGCACGGGTTTGCCGGTGTTGAGCATTCCCAGAATCCGCTCCTGCGTCTTGGGATGCTCGATCAGCGCGCAAAAGGCCTGGCGCTCCAGCGCCATCAGGTACTCCTCGGTGACCAGGGTGCCCGCATCCACGTCACCGCCACACACCACGCCCGCGATCAGGCTGGCGATGTGGAAATCGTGGGCGCTGATGAAGCCGCCGTCGCGCATGTTGACCAGCGAGCCCTTGATGGTGGCGATGCCGTTGCGCCCGGCCACCGGAAACGGGCGGCGGTGGGGTGGGCGGTAACCGGCGCGGAACAGGGCTTTGGCCTCGTTCAGCGCCACGTACAACAACTCATTCTTGTTGGGCACCACGATGTCGCTACTCCGAAGGTAGCCCAGCTTGCGTGACTCCAATGCGCTGGTGCCAACCTTGGCCATGGCGGCGGCGGTGAAACCTTCGGTGAGGAACTTGAGCAGGTCTTTATCGGTCGAGGTGGCACAGTTCTCAGCCGCACGGCGGGCGATATAGGTCAGACCGCCCGCGCCGGGCACCAGGCCCACACCCACTTCCACCAAACCGATGTAACTCTCCATCGCGGCCACGCGGCGGGCGCTGTGGATGGCCATTTCGCAACCACCACCCAGCGCCATGCCCCGGATGGCGGACACCACGGGTACGTTGGCGTAGCGCAGCTTCAGCATGGTCTGCTGCAGGTGCTGCTCGGCGTCTGCCACAGCACGCACACCGACCATCATGAAAGCGGGCAACATGGCCTGCAGGTCGGCACCGACGCTGAAAGGCTCGTCGCCCGACCAGATCACCACTCCCTGGAAATCCTTCTCGGCCATGTCCACCGCCAGCGCCAAACCTTCGGCCACATCAGGGCTGATGGCATGCATCTTGGTCTTGAGGCTGGCGATCAGCACTTCGTCGTCGAGCGTCCACAGGCGGATGGCATCGTCCTCGAACAGCGTCTTGCCCGCAGTGGCGAAGCTCTGTGCATTGCTGCCCAAAACCGTTTCGGGGAAATGCTGGCGCGCATGCACGGGCAATACGTGCCGCAGCTCAAACGTCTGCGTGTTGGGGTTCCACGAACCCTGCGGCGTGTGTACACCACCGGCCTCGGCCACCGGGCCTTTGAACACCCAGTCGGGCAGCGGCGCGGTGCTCAGGGCCTTGCCTGCCTCAATATCCTCCTGAACCATCTTCGCCACGTCGAGCCAACCGGCTTCCTGCCACAGCTCGAACGGCCCCTGCGCCATACCAAAGCCCCAGCGCATGGCAAAGTCCACGTCGCGGGCGGTCTCGGCGATGCTGGCGAGGTGCACGGCAGCATAGTGAAAGCTGTTGCGCAGGATGGCCCAAAGGAACTGGCCTTGCGGGCCTTCGCTGTTGCGCAACAGCGTCAAACGCTCGGCGGCGGGCTTTTTCAGCATGCGGCCATAGACCTCGTCGGCCTTCTCGCCGCCGGGCACGTAATCCTTGCCCGCCCCATCAAAGCGCAGCACATCGCGGCCCACTTTTTTGTAGAAGCCGGCCTTGGTTTTCTGCCCCAGCTGGCCCAGCTCCAGCAAGGTCTTGAGTACCGGCGGGGTACCAAAGTTTGCGTAGAACGGGTCGGTCTGTGGGGTCAGCTTGTCCTGCAGCGTCTTGATGACGTGGGCCATCGTGTCCAGGCCCACCACGTCGGCAGTGCGAAACGTGCCCGAGCTGGCGCGTCCCAACTTCTTGCCGGTCAGGTCGTCCACCACGTCGTAGGTCAGGCCAAAGTTTTCCGCCTCTTGCATCGTGGCCAGCATGCCGGCGATACCGACACGGTTGGCGATGAAATTGGGCGTGTCCTTGGCGCGCACCACGCCTTTTCCCAGCCCACTGGTACAGAAGGTTTCGAGGTCGTCGAGGATGTGGGCGTCGGTGGTGGGGGTGTTGATCAGCTCCACCAGGAACATGTAGCGTGGCGGGTTGAAGAAATGGATGCCGCAAAAGCGCGGCTTGATTTCCTCGGGCAGCGCTTCGCTGAGTTGGGTGATCGACAGACCCGAGGTGTTGGAGGCCACGATGGCATGCGGTGCAATGAAAGGAGCGATCTTTTGGTACAGATCGAGCTTCCAGTCCATGCGCTCGGCGATGGCCTCGATGATCAGGTCGCAGTCTTTCAACTGCGCCATGTGTTCTTCGTAGTTGGCCTGCTGAATGCGTGCAGCGTCTTCCAACACGCCCAAGGGGGACGGCTTGAGTTTTTTGAGGCCTTCAACGGCACGGGTCACGATGCCATTTTTTTGACCGTCCTTCGCCGGTAGGTCAAACCACACCACCGGCACCTTGCAGTTGACGAGGTGGGCGGCGATCTGCGCACCCATCACACCTGCGCCCAACACGGCGACTTTTTTCACGTTGAAACGGGACATGTTGCTTCCTGGAATTTAGGGAACACGCACCCAGGTCTGCGTCCGGCCGATGCCAAACACCGACCCGCGCACTTCGAGTTTGTTGCCGCCATCAATGGGCGTGAGCCGCAGGCTGTAGTTCTTGCCGTTTTCGGGGTCAAGAATCTTGCCGTCTTCCCACACATCCTTGTCTGCGGCTTTCTTGGCACCCCGGATGATTTCCAGGCCGAGCAGGGGTTTGCCCTTGCGGTCGTCGCTGCATTCGCCGCACACGGCATCCTGCTTGGCGTCCTTGCGCAGCAGCTTCTCAATCTTGCCGCTCACCACACCGTCGGACTCGGTAATAAGGATCTGCGACTTGATCTCGTTGGTCTTCTCGTCAATGCTGTGCCAGTTGCCGACAGGCGACATCTGGGCCAGTGCGGGCAGGGCCATTGATGCAAAAATGATAGCAGCTACCGTATGTTTCATGGTCGTCTCCAGTGGTTTTAATGAATATTTCGTAACTACTCAGCCCATTGCATCCCGCTGTATGAGGTGCGCGCAGCCCTTCAAGCGGACACCGCGGAACTGGCTTTGCCAGGCCGTTGGTGTCGCCCCCAGCAAGGGGGTTGGCGAGAGCGAAGCGAAGCCTGGGGGTGAGTAGTTACAATATTTCGACAAAAAGCGGCCCTTGATCAGGCCAATGCCGCATCCGTGTCCATCAACACCTTGCTGCCCGCGCGCGCGGTGCGCATCAGCATCACGGTTTCGGGGAACAGCTTGGCGAAGTAAAAACGTGCGGTCTGCAACTTGGCGACGTAGAACGGGTCGGTGTTGCCCAAGCCGCCTGCGGCTTTTTCTGATTTTGCGATTTCGCGCAGCGCCACCGAAGCCATACGCGCAAACAGGTAGCCAAAAACCAGGTGCCCTGCAACCCGCAGGTAGTCCACGGCTGCCGCGCCCACCTCGTCGGGGTTTTGCATGCCCTTGAAGCCCAGCTCGGTCGTGAACTTGGTCATTTGTTCACCCAGCATGGCCAGCGGGTTGATGAACTCGGCCATCTTCTCGTTCACGCCCTCTTCTGCCACCAGCGCGCCCACCAGCTTGCCAAACTTCTTCAGCGTGGCACCGTTGTTGCCCAGCACCTTGCGGCCCAGCAAGTCCAGCGACTGGATGGTGTTGGTGCCCTCGTAGATCATGTTGATGCGGTTGTCGCGCGTGAACTGCTCCATGCCCCACTCCTTGATGAAGCCGTGGCCACCAAACACCTGCATACACG
Organism: Burkholderiaceae bacterium; assembly: GCA_043785395.1. Lineage (GTDB taxonomy): Bacteria > Pseudomonadota > Gammaproteobacteria > Burkholderiales > Burkholderiaceae_C > JAGOEY01. Next base: position 4,122 of record JAYVXE010000493.1, read on the forward strand.
CATTCGTTGCGATGTGGCCGTTGTCGGTGATGAAGGCCTTGACGATGGGCGTCAGCAGCGCGACCAGCTCGCCGCTTTCCTTGCGCACCTTTTCGTCAGGGTGGTGGTGCTCCTTGTCGAGCAGCAGTGTGCAAAATATTTGCAGTGCACGCCCCCCTTCGGCATAGGCCTTGGCGGTGAGCAGCATCTTGCGCACATCGGCGTGCACGATGATCGGGTCGGCGTCTTTATCGCGGGCCTTGGTGCCGGTCAGCGCACGCATCTGGATGCGGTCTTTGGCGTAGGCCAGTGCGTTTTGGTAGGCCACTTCGGTCAGGCCGAGTGACTGGTTACCCACGCCCAGACGGGCGGCGTTCATCATCACAAACATCGCCGCCAAGCCCTTGTGCGGCTGGCCCACCAGCGTGCCGAGCGCACCGTCGATGACGATTTGCGCCGTAGCGTTGCCATGGATGCCCATCTTGTGCTCCAGGCCACCGCAGTAAATCGGGTTGCGGCTGCCGAGTGAGCCGTCGGCGTTGACATTGAATTTGGGCACGGCAAACAGGCTGATACCCTTGCTGCCCTTGGGTGCGTCCGGCAGGCGGGCCAGCACCAAATGCAGGATGTTGGGCGCCAGATCGTGTTCACCGGCGGAGATGAAAATCTTATTTCCCGTGATCTTGTAGCTGCCGTCAGCCTGCGGTTCGGCCTTCGTGCGCAGCAGGCCCAAATCGGTGCCGCAGTGCGGCTCGGTCAGGCACATGGTGCCGGTCCACTCGCCACTGACCAGCTTGGGCAGGTAGGTTTTTTTCTGCGCCTCGGTGCCGTGGGCGGCCAGTGCTTCGTAGGCCCCGTGCGACAGACCGGGGTACATCGTCCAGGCCTGGTTGGCGCTGTTGAGCATCTCGTACAGGCACTGGTTCAGCACCAGCGGCAAGCCTTGGCCACCGTAGGCCGGGTCACACGACAACGCGGGCCAGCCGCCATCGATGTATGTGGCATAAGCCTCCTTGAAGCCGGACGGTGCCCTCACCTCATGCGTGACTTTGTCGAGCGTACAACCCTCGGCGTCGCCACTGATGTTGAGCGGGAAGGTCACCGTGGCAGCGAACTTGCCCGCCTCCTCGATCACCGCGTTGATAGTGTCAGCATCCACATCGGCAAAACGCGGCATGGCGGCATATTCGCTGGCAACGCCCAGCACCTCGTGCATCACAAACTGCATGTCGCGCAAAGGCGGGGTATAGATTGGCATGGAAGGACTCCTTGGTGTGGGGTTTTGCGTTAGTTGCAAAAAATGGACTCAAAAAAATGGCGCTGCGACCACTAGATCGGGGCCGCCGGGGCCGCAGCCGCCGCCGGTGCACCCGCGTAGTGCGCCAAAATCCGCTCAAAACCAATATGGGCTCGGTCAAACGAGTGTGGTTTTTTCAAAAACCGGGCCTCGTAATGCAGCGCCAAAATCAGGCCGTGAATCTCAAACAGCAGCTGCTCAGCGTCCACGCTGGCCTGCAACTCGCCCTGCGCCTGCGCCAAACCAATGGCACGCTGCATCGCGCCGTGCCAGGCCTGCACGGAGGCGGCCAAGGCATCGCGCACAGGGCCGGGCCGGTCGTCAAACTCAATCGCACCACTGATGTAGATGCAGCCCGCGTCAATCTCCACCGAAGTGCGCTGGATCCAGTGCGCAAACAGCGCCCGCAACCGGGGCAGGCCACGCGGCGCGTGCAGCGCGGGGTAGAAAACCTCGTCCTCAAACCGCTGGTGGTACTCGCGCACCACCGCAATCTGCAACTCCTCGCGCGAGCCAAAATGCGCAAAAACACCCGACTTGCTCATCTGCATCGCATCGGCCAGTGCACCAATGCGCAAGCCCTCCAAGCCCAGCTGGGTCGCCTGGCGCAGTGCAGCATCAACAATCGCCGCCTTGGTCTGCAAACCCTTGGGCAAAGCCGGGCCACCGGCCAGCACAGGCTCAGCCGTGCGGTCAACACGGTCAACAAGGTCAGTGGGAAGGACGGGCAAAGTACGGGAAACGGGCGGCATAACAACGTGATTTGGAAAAACGAACGATTGTGCTATTTTCCATAAAATCCAAAAACAAGGGTTTACCCTTGGTCGCATCTTCAAGCCAATTCTGTGGTTTTTGCACCCATTGAGCCATCCCATTGAATCCACCCAGTGAGCCCGCAAGCGCCGGCGGGCCGCTCTCAAAACGCGTGCGCCCAGCACTCGTAGACAATCCACCGGTGCCCTGCCCTGCCCCATCCTCCTCCCCTGCGAACGCTGCGACCGCCGTGCCCCAGCGCCACTACGAAAACTTTCCCGTCGCCTCCTGGCTCTGCCCGCCTCGGCTGCGCGCACCGATTGCGGCGATCTACGGTTTTGCGCGCTGCGCCGACGACATCGCCGACGAAGGCGACGCCGATGCAGTAACCCGGCTGGCCGATCTGGCGGCCTTTCGCGCCGACTTGGCGCAAGCGGGCGACGCCCAGGCCCCCGACTCCAGCCGCTGGCCGCAGGTCTTTGGCCCGCTGCGCCAAGCGCTGCACGACTTTGCGCTGCCGCAAGCACTGCTCGAAGACCTGCTTAGCGCCTTCGAGCAAGACGTGTGCAAAACCCGCGACAACGGCGGCTACGCCAACCGCGCCGAGCTGCTCGACTACTGCCGCCGCTCGGCCAACCCGGTGGGCCGCTTGCTGCTGCATTTGTACGGCATCCATGACAGCCGCTCGCTGCTTCAAAGCGACGCCATTTGCAGCGCCTTGCAGCTGATCAACTTCTGGCAAGACCCGAGCCTCGATCTGCCGCGCGGGCGCAACTATTTTTGCACTGACGACTGCGCCCGCCACGGCGTGCCACTGGCCGATTTATGGGCTTTGCGCAGCAGCCAAAATACTATTAATTTAATAGCAGAGTATGTAGACTGGGCAAGCGATACAATGCATTTTGGATCAGAACTTGTACACAGAATTCCAGGCCGCGCTGGCTGGGAGTTGCGCCTGGTCGTACAGGGCGGGCTGCGCATCCTCGAAAAAATCCGGGCCTCGGGCTATGACAGCCTTGTGCTGCGCCCACGCATCCGCGCCATCGACGCGCCGCGCCTGCTCTGGCGCAGCCTTTGGATGCCCGACAATCAGGCCCCATGACCCCCGAGCAGTACGTCCAAGAAAAAGCCGCCTCCTCCGGCAGCAGCTTTTATTACGCCTTTCTTTTTTTGCCGCGTCCGCGCCGCGCCGCCATCACAGCTTTCTATGCGTTTTGCCGTGAAATCGACGATGTCGTCGACAACGCGCTCGAGCCCAGCGTTGCCGCGACCAAGCTGGCCTGGTGGCAAAGCGAAGTCCGCAGCGCCTACAGCGGCCAACCCAGCCACCCGGTGCTCAAAGCCCTGATGCCGCTGGTGGGCGACTACGGCATCGAGGCGCGCCATTTGCACGCCATCATCGATGGCTGCCAAATGGACCTAGAGCAAACCCGCTACCTCGACTTTGCCAGCCTACAGCGCTACTGCCACCTGGTGGCCGGCATTGTGGGAGAGGTCTCGGCCCGTATTTTTGGGCAAACCGACAACGCCACCAGCGCCTACGCGCACCAGCTCGGGCTCGCCTTCCAGCTCACCAACATCATCCGTGACGTCGGCGAAGACGCGCTGCGCGGGCGCATCTACCTGCCCATCAGCGAATTGCAGCAATTCGACGTCAAAGTCCACGAAGTGCTGCAGCGCACACCCTCCGCACGCTTCACAGCCCTGATGCAGTTCCAAGCCGAGCGCGCCCACGGCCTTTACACGCAGGCCCTGGCCCTGCTGCCGAACGCCGACCGACGCAGCCAAAAACCAGGGCTGATGATGGCCAGCATCTACCGCACCCTGCTGCGCGAGATTGAACGCGACAACTTCCAAGTACTGCACCAGCGCACCAGCCTGACGCCGCTGCGCAAACTCTGGCTGGCCTGGCGGGTGCAAGCGCTGGGCCGGGCATGACGTCCGCGCCATGAAACTGGCCGTGATTGGCGCCGGCTGGGCCGGGCTGGCGGCGGCCGTGCAAGCCTGCCAAGACGGCCACCAGGTCACGCTGCTGGAGAGCGCACGCACCGCCGGCGGTCGCGCCCGCAGCCTGTGCGTGCGCGGCCCCAGTGGCGCGCCGCTGACACTCGACAACGGCCAGCACATCTTGATCGGCGCCTACAGCGCCACCCTGGCCTTGCTGCGCACGGTCGGCGTCGATCCCGAACGCGTGCTGCTGCGCCTGCCGCTGAGCCTGCGCTTTGCCGATGGGCAGGGCCTGCGCTGCCCGCGCACGCCAGCCCCGCTGGGCGCACTGCTCGGCATTGCGGGCGCACGCGGTTGGCGCTGGCGCGACAAACTGTCGCTGCTGCGCACTGCCTACGGCTGGCAACGCGGCGGCTTCACCTGCGCGCCCGCCGTCTCGGTGGCCGACCTGTGCACCGGCCTGACAGCCCGCGTGCGCGCCCAAATGATCGATCCGCTGTGCATCTCCGCGCTCAACACAGCAACCGAGGCGGCCAGCGGGCAGGTTTTTTTGCGGGTCTTGCAAGACGCCTTATGGGGTGTTGCCGGCGGCTCCGACCTGCTCTTGCCCCGGGTCGAGCTAGGCCGCCTTTTGCCCGACGCAGCCAGCCACTGGCTGGCCCAGCAAGGCGCGCGCGTCGTGCTGGGCCAGCGCGTGCAGACCCTGAACGCGCTGGCCGGGGGGCGCTGGCAGGTTGACGGCGAAAACTTCGACCACGCCGTGCTAGCGTGCAGCCCCCACGAAGCCGTGCGCCTGCTGGCCCCCCAAACCGGCAGCAGCAGACAGGCGCTTGCGCCGTCGATCAGCGCTTGGACAGCGCAGGCACAGGCGCTGCAATTCACCGCCATCACCACCGTCTACGCCCACTCGGACGCCGCCGCCCGCACGCCGCTGGCGCAGCCCATGCTGGCGCTGCACAACAGCGAGGACAACCCGGCCCAATTTGTGTTCGACAAAGGCCAGCTCGGCAGCCCCCCCGGCCTGCTCGCCTTCGTCATCAGCACCAGCAACGGCACGCGCGCCGAGCTTGAGCGCCAAGTCTGCGCCCAGGCCCAGCGCCAGCTCGGCTTGAGCGACCTGCGACCGCTGCAAAGCGTGCTTGAAAAACGCGCCACCTTTGCCTGCACACCCGGCCTGCAACGCCCGCCGCCCCAAATTGCGCCGGGCTTGGTGGCCTGCGGCGACTATGTGCAAGGGCCTTATCCGGCAACGCTCGAAGGCGCTGTGCGCAGCGGGCTGGCAGCCCGCGCACTAAAGCACTAACTCTCATGCATGGGCCAAGCGCCACCGAGCGATGAAACAAGGAGCGCGACAACGAGCGCGCCGCCCCCAGTGCACCCGTGGATCTGGCTCTGCCAGGCCACCGGGTGCGCCCCCTTGAGGGGG
>JAYVXE010000494.1:0-9512 GCA_043785395.1 Burkholderiaceae bacterium
TCGTGATCCGATCGGCTTCGCCGAGGTGTGAGTAGTGCGTTCCCATGGGGCTATACCTTACTGGATGGGGGGTGTTGCACTTCAAATTGGAGCCCGCCCTGGGCTTCAGGGTGATTTATGGTGCAGTTTGGTTGCGCTGGCAAATTTTCTTGCGGAACCCAAGACAATTTCGGTCAGTGGTTTGGCCAGCACGGTCGTTCCAAGTGCCACAATTAACAATCCGGAAAATGCAGTCTGTCCGATGATCCCGGCATCGAGAAAAATGGAAAGGACAACAACTTCCACCAATCCCTTGGTCTGCATCAGCGAGCCCAATGCCAGGGCGTCACGCCAGGCCAGTCCGTTCATGCGTGCCGGTAGCGCTGTTCCAATGATTTTGGCCAGAATTGCAATCGGTGCACACAGGGCGATAACTGTCAGCGTATCGGAATCCATGGCGCCGAGCGAGAGCTTGATGCCGGTGGCCAGGAAGAAAAAAGGCAGCAATGCAATCGATGTAACGCTGTCGAGCTGCTGGGCGATGGGCTGTGCATGCTGGCGAGGCCAGAGCATGCCGGCAATAAAGCCGCCCACCACATGGTGCAGGCCGACCAGATCTGCGACCAAGGCGCAGGCCAAGGCAATGAGCAGGGCTGCGACCAGTTGCAATTCATGCTCGGCGGCATGTGCGTCCAACCAACGGCGCAACAGTGGGCGTACCACAACCAGGCAGACCAGCAGGTAAGTGGCCGAGGCTGCGAGCAGCCAGACGATCGATGCGAATGAATCGCCGCCATTGAAAAATAAAACCATTACCGCAATAAATATCCACGTTAAACCGTCGGTCATGGCGGCACAGCTGATGGCCATTCGGCCCAGTGGGGATTCGGTAAGGCGCATTTCACGAAGTAGGGCGGCCAGGACGGGCAAGGCGGTGACCGCCATACTGATTCCGACGGCCAATGCAAACCACCACGTATTGGCCTGGTTCTCTCCCACGACTTGGGTGTTTTGTGCGAGCCATAATCCGCCTGCGGTACCCGCAATGAAGGGGAGAAGCATGCCGCCGGCGGTCACCCATAACGCCATCTGGCGGGCGCGCCCACAGGCGTCGGTGTGGGCGTGTGCTCCGGTTAGAAAGGCGAATAAGCTTATCGCCAGCCATTGCAATCCGGACAGCGCTTGCAGGTGCTGGGGTTGGAATAGACGCTCCCATATACCAGGCAACCACAAACCCAGGAAGGACGGGCCGAGCAAAATGCCTGTGGCGATTTGAACCACCACCAAGGGCAGGATGGCCCGAACCCGCAACAGACGCCATACGGTATAGGGCAGGCCAATGACCAGCAGAGCCTGTGCAAAAAAAACTGAGCCCGGGGTCATGGTTGCGCTTTTTTGGGGTTGGGGTTTTGGGTATTCCGGTTTTGACAGGCCCGGTCTGTGGCCCCGCCCTGCCATGGTTTTTAGGGGTGTTGGCGAGCTTGGTATTTTTAATACCCTTGGTCCATTCGCGTGGATGCAGCAAGCCATTGGCGGTATGGCCTTGACTTGCGGCAAGTCTGGGCGCATACGTGCTTGGCCCGGCCCATCCAAGGCTGGCAAATGTACAAAGCCACGGACTTTAACCGATTGTCCGTGGCGTTTTGTGGGCGATTTTTTTTGCCACCAGTGTTGGATTTTGTTGTTCTGTTTTTGGGGGGGATTGGTTTCTTGGGATTGCGTATTTATGGGATGAAATAGCAGGAATTTGACATTTACCGCTCCAGGCCGGAGTCCGAGATGCGCCGGGCGTAGGTTGCCAGCACGATGCGCTCGGAGAGCACGAGGTAGTCGTTGAGTATGCCGGCTGCTTCTTGCAGCTTGCCCGCCTCAAACAGCTCCACAATTTTCACGTTCATGTCCACGTAGGGCGCATGCAGGAATTCCGCATCCCTTAGCAGCCCGAAAGCTAGCCGTAGCTCAGCCAGGATGTGTGAAAACATGGTGTTCAGGCGTTCACTGTCGGCCAGCTCGACGATGGCCATGTGAAACTCCATGTTGGCCGTGCCCACGCCCGTCCAGTCACTGCTATCGCGGCAGTGCAGGGCCGTATCCACGGCCTCGCGCAGATGTTTTCTGGCGGGGTGGCGTGGGTAGGCCTGTCCCAGCGCCTGGCATTCGATGAGCCGACGCACGCGGTAGATGTCGATGATCGAGGCGATGCTGGGAGTCGCGACCGATACGCCCCGGTTGGGTTCGTGTTTGAGCAGCCCCTCTTTGGTCAGGAGGCGGAATACCTCGCGCAGTGTGTTGCGCGAAATCTCCAGACTTTCGCTCAGGGCCGCCTCTGACAGGCGCTGGCCGGGGGAGAGCTCTCCTTTGACGATTTTCTGGCGGATCAGCTCCGCCGTGCGCTCATTAAGCGTCAGTGCACTGCTCGGTGTGTGTGTATGTGTCATGCCGGAATGGAGGTGGGATGGGGGGTGCACGAGGTCGCCGCAGGAGACGGCGGGTTGTAGCAGGTTTTCGCTGTGCTGGACGGGTTGTCAAGGCCGTCAAGGCCGTCAAAGCCGTGAAGACCACGTGCTCGTCGGCCCCTGGTCGTCCGACCGGATCCTAGGGTTTGCACGGAGGGAATATCCCATTTTCGTGGGGCACAATCGTCTAATTGTTCAACAATCTTGTTAAAAGTGTTGGGTGATAGTTGGTACTTTGTTCATTTTTTTGAAGGAGTATGGCAACAATCCGTGGGTCTGGAAAGAGGCTCCGTGGTTGCGCTGGCGCGGTGGGCCGCGTGGCCATTCGTGGCGGGAATCTGTTTTTTGGGGCCTCGCTCAGGCGTCGCTGTTGGGGTGGGTGTGTGCCGGTATGCAATGAAAGGTCAATATGGTCAATGGTGTCAATTTGTGGCCCCTTATTGGGGTGCTCGTCATCATCGCGGGGTTCATCCTGCGCTTCAATCCGATGCTGGTGGTGATCGCAACCGCCGTCGCGACCGCGGTTGCTGCGGGTTTTCCGATCGAGCAAATGCTGGCGGTGATTGGGGCCGGGTTTATCAAGACGCGCAATTTGCCGCTGATCATCCTGCTGCCGCTGGCCGTGATTGGTCTGCTGGAGCGCCATGGCCTGCGACAGCATGCCCAGGCTTGGATTAGCAGCATCAAGTCGGCCACCGCGGGTCGCTTGCTCATCGTTTACCTGGCCGCGCGCCAGCTCACTGCGGCCATCGGACTGACCAGCCTGGGTGGGCATCCGCAGATGGTGCGTCCGCTGCTCGCGCCGATGGCCGAGGGTGCGACCGAGGCGCGTTATGGCAAGTTGCCCGACCACATCCGCTACAAGCTGCGGGCTTTTTCGGCCGCCACGGACAACGTGGGACTGTTTTTTGGCGAGGACATTTTTGTGGCCTTTGGCGCCATTGTGCTGATGACCACTTTCTTGCACGAGGCCGGTATCGATGTCGAGCCTTTGCACGTTGCGCTGTGGGGCATTCCTACGGCCATCTGCGCGTTTGTGATCCATGCTTGGCGGCTGAAGCGGCTGGACCGTGCGCTGGACCGTGCGCTGGGCTCCTGCGCCAAGCAGGCGGATGCGACGGCAAAAGGAGAATGAATATGGTTTTGTCGATCCAGCTCCTGTACTACCTCATTGGCTTCATCCTGGCCGCAACTGCGGTGATGACCCTGAGCGACCGCAGCAATCCCAAGCGTTTTACGAGTGCGCTGTTTTGGGGCCTGTATGCCCTGGTTTTTCTGGTCGGTGAACGGCTGCCACCCGTGTGGGTGGGTGTGGGGGTTGTCGCCATCGCCGTGATTGCGGGCTTGGGCGGCGTCGGTGCGGGACAGCACCCGGCGCGCAGCGTTGCCGCCTACCAGGCCAGTGCCAAGCGGCTGGGCAACAAGTTGTTCCTCCCGGCGCTGGCGATTCCGGTGGTCACCGTGATCGGCACGCTGCTGGCCAAGCACCTGCTGGTGGGGGGCATGTTCCTGATTGATCCCAAGAACGCGACGCTGGTGAGTCTGGGTATGGGTTGCGTGCTGTCGCTCGGCCTGGCCTGCTGGCTGACCCAGGAAACCCCGGCGCAGGGCGTGCGCGAATCGCGCCGTCTGACCGATGCTTTGGGCTGGGCTTTGGTGCTGCCCCAGATGCTGGGCATGTTGGGCCTGGTGTTCTCGGACGCCGGTGTGGGCAAGGCCGTGGCCTATGTGACCACCAGCTACATCAATATGGACATCCGCTTCATGGCGGTGGCCGTGTATGTGGTGGGGATGGCTCTTTTTACCGTCATCATGGGCAACGGCTTTGCTGCTTTTCCGGTCATGACGGGTGGCGTGGGTGTGCCGATCTTGGTGGGCGTGTACCACGGCGACCCGGCGGTGATGGCCGCGGTGGGGATGTTGTCTGGTTACTGTGGCACTTTGCTGACGCCGATGGCGGCCAACTTCAACATAGTGCCGGCCGCGCTGCTGGAGTTGCCGGACAAAAATGCGGTGATCCGTGCACAGGTGCCTACGGCGCTGGCGCTGCTCACCGCCAATGTGTTTTTGCTCTATTTCTTGATGTTCCGATAACGCTGTTTCAGCAAAGGCTGCACCATGCCAGACGCCCCTGTTTCTTTGAATGTGCTGCTCATGGGTTTTGAGCCCTTCGAGAGCGACCCGGTCAATCCCGCTTGGGAGATTGCGCGCACGCTGGACGGTTGGCAGCATGCCGGCGCCACGGTGCGTGGCGTGCAGTTGCCCTGCGTTTTTGGGCAATCGATCAAGGTGCTGGACGCGGCCTTGGCGCGTTGGCAGCCCCAGTTGGTGATCTGCCTGGGCTTGGCGGGTGGGCGCTCCGAGGTATCGCTGGAGCGCGTTGCGCTCAACATGGACGACGCACGCATATGCGACAACGCGGGTTGCCAGCCGGTGGATGTGCCGGTGGTGGCGGGTGCGCCGGCGGCCTATTTCTCTACCCTGCCGATCAAGGCCATCGTGCGCGACCTGCGCGCGGCGGGGCTGCCGGGCGGGGTGTCCAACACGGCCGGTAGCTTTGTTTGCAACCACATTTTCTACGCGCTGATGCACCGACTGGCGCAGCAGCCCGTGGGGCCGACGCCTGTGCGCGGCGGCTTCATCCATGTTCCCTACCTGCCCGAGCAGGCCGCCCGCAACCCAGGGGCGGCGAGCATGGCGCTGCCGACACAGGCCCAGGCCTTGCGTGTGGCCATCGCCACGGCGTTGGCCACACGCGAAGATATACGCCAAAGCGCCGGCACATTGCATTGATTCCAGCGCGGCCCAGCCAACGGAGACGACGATGAAAATGGACTTGAACAGTGATCTGGGCGAAAGCCTAGGCGCCTGGCGCATGGGCGACGACGCTGCCATGCTGGGCATTGTGAGCAGTGCCAACGTGGCCTGCGGCTTCCATGCGGGCGATGCCGCCGGCATTTTGCGCACGCTGCGTGAGGCTGCGGCCCGTGGCGTGGTGGTGGGCGCCCATGTGGCCTACCGTGATCTGGCCGGGTTCGGGCGCCGCAACATGGAGGTGGAGAGCGCCGACCTGGTGGCCGACGTGATCTACCAGATTGGCGCGCTGCAAGGCCTTGCCACAGCCGCCGGCACCCAGGTGCGCTACGTGAAACCACACGGCGCGCTCTACAACACCATTGCCCATGACGCCCGCCAGGCGCGCGACGTGATCACGGCGCTGCGCGAGATCGACCCCACGCTGGTGTTGGTGGCGCTGGCGGGCTCGCCGCTGATTGCGTGGGCGCGCGAGGCCGGCCTGCGCGTGGTGGCCGAGGCCTTTGCCGACCGTGCCTACATGCCGTGCGGCGCGCTGGTTTCGCGCCGCGAAAAGGGCGCCGTGCTGCACGATGCCAGGCTGATCGCCGAGCGCATGCTGCGCCTTGCCTGCGACGGCTGCTTGGAGGCCATCGACGGCAGCACGGTGCAGATTGCGGCCGACTCGGTCTGTGTGCATGGCGACAGCCCTGGGGCTGTGGCGATTGCGCGGCAGGTGCGCGAGCGCTTCGAGCAGGCGGGCGTCACCATCGCCCCGTTCGTGGGGGCGGAGACGGTGGCGGGGGCGGTGTTAGCCGCGTCGGCATGATGCGTTTTCTCCCGGTCAACCTGAACGCATTCATGGTCGAGTTGGACAACCTCGACCAGACCCTGGCGCTGCTCGCCTCGCTCAAGCGCGACCCCCTCGCCGGCATTGACGAGATGGTGCCTGCCGCACGCACGCTGCTGGTGCAGTTTCGCCCCTCCGCGCAGAGCTTTGCCGCACTGGCCGAGGCCATTGCGCAGCGCGATGTGGGTGCGGCGGCCGAGCGCAGCAGCACGCTGGTTGAGATTGCAGTGCACTACGACGGCGAAGACCTGGCCGAGGTGGCGCAAATTTTGGGCACCACGCCCGAGGAGGTGGTGCGCCGCCACACGGGCTGCGAATACACGGTGGCCTTCACCGGTTTTGCGCCCGGCTTTGGCTACCTGGTGGGCGGCCACCCGAGCCTGAACCTGCCGCGCCGCAGCACGCCGCGTACGCGTATTCCTGCGGGCGCCGTGGGGCTGGCCGGCACCTTTAGCGGCGTCTATCCGCAGGCCAGTCCGGGCGGCTGGCAGATCATCGGCACCACGCCCACGGCGATGTGGGATATCGAGCGCGACGTGCCCGCGCTGTTGCAGCCGGGTTACCGCGTGCGCTTTGTGGAAATTGCTATGTTTTCGATAGCTGATTGCGCAATATTAACGGGCGATATAGGCATGAAACCTATAAATTTCCCCGTGGCGAACTTGGACTTGGACTCGGCCTCGGCCTCCGCCACGGCCTCCGCGCTGCAAGTGCGCAGCCCCGGCCTGCAAACCCTGTTCCAGGACGTGGGCCGCCATGGCCAGGCCGGGCAGGGCGTGTCGGCCTCTGGCGCCATGGACCAGGCCGCGTGCAAGGCGGCCAACCGCCTGGTGGGCAATGGCTCGGGCAGCGCCTGCTTGGAGACGGTGAACGGCGGCCTGCAATTGCGCAGCCAGGGCGACAACGTCGTCGCCGTCACGGGCGCCGATGCGCCCATCACCATCACAGCCGCCGATGGCGCACGCTGGCTGGCCGTGCGCTACCAGCCCATCGCGCTGGCCGATGGCGACACCCTCAGCCTGGGCCAGCCGGTGGCCGGCACGCGTTGCTACGTGGCGGTGCGGGGCGGCTTTGCCGTGGCGCCCGTGCTGGGCAGCTGCGCCACCGACACGCTGGCCCGCGTTGGGCCTGCGCCCCTGGCGGGCGGCGACCTGCTGGCGGTGCGTCCGGTGCAGGGCGCTGCCGTTGTGGGTGCGCCCGAGGAGGCGCCGACGGATTTGCCCACGGTGGCGCAAGACGTCACGCTCGACGTGGTGCTGGGCCCGCGCACCGACTGGTTCACGCCCGAGGCGGTGGAGCTGCTGCGCAGCCAGCGCTGGCAGGTCACGCCCCAGTCCAACCGCGTGGGCATCCGCCTGGCCGGCGAGGTGCCGCTGGCGCGTGCTGTCGCGGGAGAGCTGCCCAGCGAGGGCACGTCCATCGGCGCCATCCAGGTGCCGCCCAGCGGCCAGCCGGTGCTGTTTTTAGCCGACCACCCGCTGACCGGCGGCTACCCCGTCATCGGCGCCGTCGCGCCCCACCACCTGGACCGCGCAGGGCAGATACCGGTCAACGCCTGGCTGCGTTTCAACCCGATCCGGGCGTTCGAGCCGGTGAGCATTCCCTTGGCCGCCGAGTAAGCATTTATGAAAAAAGTGTTGATTGCCAACCGAGGCGAAAACGGCCGCGCAGTGGATGTTTTTCTACATTGCTGTGGCTGCGCAGCAGGCAACGGCGAGCTCGCCTTCCTGCCATTGTTTGAGGCGAAAGGCCTGCATTTATGAAAAAAGTTTTGATAGCCAACCGGGGCGAGATCGCCGTCCGTATCGCCCGTGCCTGTGCCGACTACGGCGTGCAGTCGGTTGCCGTGTACGCCGATGCTGACCTCGATGCCTTGCACGTCCGCATGGCCGACGAAGCCTATGGCCTGGGCGGTGAGCGCCCGGCTGACACCTACCTGAACAGCGACAAAATCCTGGCCATCGCCCGGCGCAGCGGCGCCGACGCGGTGCACCCAGGCTACGGCTTTCTGTCGGAAAGCGCGGCCTTCGCGCAGGCCGTGGTCCAGGCGGGTCTGCGCTGGATTGGTCCCTCGCCCGCTGCGATCGCCCGTTTGGGCGACAAAATCGAGGCCCGCAAGATCGCGCTCAAGGTTGGTGCGCCGCTGGTGGCAGGCATGTCCGAGCCGGCCAAGGACGCCAGCGAGGTGCTGGCCTTTGCCGAGCAGCACGGCCTGCCCATCATCATCAAGGCGGCCTTCGGCGGCGGTGGCCGGGGCATGAAGGTGGCGTGGCGCATGGACGAGGTGGCCGAGCTGTACGCGTCGGCTGTGCGCGAGGCGGTGACGGCCTTCGGGCGTGGCGAGTGTTTTGTCGAGCAATTTTTGGACCGGCCCCGCCACATCGAGGCCCAGGTGCTGGCCGATACCCACGGCACGGTGCTGGTACTGGGCACACGTGACTGCTCGCTGCAGCGGCGCAACCAAAAGCTGGTGGAAGAGGCTCCCGCGCCCTTCCTCAGCGACGCGCAGCGTGCGCGCATCCACCAGGCGGCACACGACATCTGTGCCGAAGCGGGCTATACCAGCGCGGGCACGGTTGAGTTTTTGCTCAGCGGCAGCGGGGCCATCTCCTTCCTCGAAGTGAATACACGGCTGCAGGTTGAGCACACGGTGACCGAGCAGACCACCGGCATCGACCTGGTGGTGGAGCAACTGCGCATCGCCGATGGCCATCGGCTGACCATCACCGAAACCCCCGCGCCGCTGGGCCACGCTATCGAATTCCGCATCAACGCCGAAGACGTGGGCCGGGGCTTTTTACCCACGCCTGGAACGGTGCACAGCTTTGTCGCGCCTGCGGGGCCGGGCGTGCGGCTCGACAGCGGGGTCTGCTGCGGCTCCACCGTGCCGGGCACCTTCGACTCACTCATGGCCAAGCTCATCGTCACCGGCGCCACGCGCGCGCAGGCGATTGCGCGCGCGCGCCGGGCGCTGCGCGAATTCCGCATCGAAGGCGTGGCCTCGGTGCTGCCCTTTCACCGTGCCGTCATTGCGCACCCCGACTTCACGGGCAGCGAGGGCTTCAAGGTCCACACGCGCTGGATCGAGACCGACTTTGCCCCCGAATTGGCCGCCGCCCTGCGCGCCGAGCCGGTGGCCGACACCAGCTTGGTTCGCACAGCGATCGAAATCGATGGCCGCCGGGTCGCCCTCGGCCTGCCGGCCGAGCTGCTGCGCGGGCTGCAAGCACGGCCCGCCGACCCAGCCGCGCTGCCCGCCAGCGCGCTTCAGCCGGCCCTGGACGCCCGTGCCGTGGCGTCTCCCATTGCGGGAACTTTGCAGGCCTGGGTCGTGGCGGATGGTGATTTCGTGCAGGAAGGGGCGGTGCTTGCCGTGATGGAGGCGATGAAGATGGAGATGCAGGTCACGGCGCACCAAAGCGGCCACATTGCCT
>JAYVXE010000495.1:0-9502 GCA_043785395.1 Burkholderiaceae bacterium
GACTCCATCACGCCCAGCCAACTCAGCGTCGATGATTATGATTTCCGAAAACCACGTGCACGCCTGCTGGAAACACGCAGCAACCCCTCTTCTCACGCCCAAGACAAAGCCAAAATATTTGAATGGCCTGGTGGCTACATCCACGCCAGCGAAGGTCAGTTTTACACCCGTGTGCGACAGCAAGAACAAGAGGCGCAGCATGAAATTGCCACGGGCATCGCCAGTTCATTAGGTTTGGCACCGGGCTATACCTTCAAACTCGGCAATGCCCCCCGTGCCACCGATGAGCGCTCCTATTTAACCATTCAGGCAAAATATTTTTTCCAAGAAAATAATTATGCAAGCCAGAACAATGACAGCGCCGAACATCGCATCGAATTTACTGCAGCTCCCGCCAGCATCAACTGGCGACCAGCCCGTAAAACATCTTGGCCCAAAACCCATGGACCACAAACAGCTGAAGTGGTGGGGCCGGTCGGTGAGTCCATTTGGACAGATAAATATGGCCGCGTCAAACTAAAGTTTCGCTGGGATCGCTACACCAATGGCGACGAAACCAGCTCCTGCTGGGTTCGGGTTTCGAGTGCCTGGGCCGGTTGGAAATACGGTGCCGTTCAAATCCCACGCATCGGCGAAGAGGTGGTGGTCGACTTCATCAATGGCGACCCGGATCGGCCCTTAATAACCGGACGTGTCTACAACGAAGATAACATGCCTCCCTGGGACTTGCCAGCCGACGCCACCAAAATGGGGATTACCAGCCGAACCAAGGATGGCAACGCTGCCACCGCCAACTATCTAAGCTTAGAGGATGCCCCCGGTGTAGAGATGTTCGCCATGCATGCAGAGCGCAATATGGACGTCAGCATTGAAAATGACCTCCAGCTGATGGTCGGTAAAAACCAATTAAATACCGTTGGCGCGAACAACATCGTAGATGTCAAAAACATCATGGGAACCACCGTGGGATGTGCCATGGCGACAACCGTTGGAACCGCCATGGCAACCACTGTCGGCGGCGCCATGGTGACCACCGTTGGCCTTGGCAATATCACAACCGTCGGCCTTGCCAACATTACCAGCGTAGGCCTTGGCAACATCACCAATGTCGGCGGCGCAATGATAACAACCGTCCTTGGGGTTTATACCGTGCTCGCCCCGGTTGTCATCATCGGTTAATACATTTGCAGCAACCCTCACTGAAAGATAAGCATTATGGCAACCATCACCATGGCATCCCTCGCGGAAACCTCGATTGACGCATCGCAAAACAAAATCATTGCTGCCGGCTTGCGCGCTGCTGTGGTCGGAGCCGACTTCAATGTTGCCGGCTTCCGCGCTGAAATTAACCCAGTCTTTCTTGGCACCAGTTCCGCAAAAATATTGGCCGACAAAGTTGTTCTTGATACCTACGACGCAAAAATCCAATCGGGCAGCATTGCCTTGATATCCAACGGTTTGACCTTGTTTATTTGACGCCACACACAAGCAGACAAACCAACTTCCAGCCCACCAGCGATGAAAATAATTAAACCACTGCGCCTTGGACTTCTGAATAAACCTTACCGTTGGGAGGGGGGAAATCGCCTTGGAATTTCTATTTTGGCACTTGCTAGCATGGGAGAAAATCAGCAACTTCGCCCAGAGCCAGAATTATGGGATATTTGCAAAAAAGAGATGATTGCCAGTGATGGAATCATCGATTTAGCTTACCCAAAATTTTATCCTGAATTTTTAGCCACTGGGTTTGCCTATACCGCGCACCAAAACCAAAAAAGCGCGTGCGAAGTTTCCGTCGCAGTAGGGGCGCTAGAAAAAAAAATACGGGTCAGCGGCGAGCGCCACTGGCTCGGGGACGCCTACGCTTCGGCCCAGCCGTTCGACGCCCTTCGGCTTGACTGGAGCACGGCTTATGGCGGCCCCGAATGTGCAGAAAACCCCCATGGAATGGGAGCTCCAACGGCCGGGCAGCCAGCGCCCAAACAGGCGCACCTCGACCCAGTCGACCACCATGGATCGGTGCAAACAGGCATACCGACCAGTTTCGGTCCTCTGGGTTTGCAATGGCCTTGCCGTCTCAAGTTGGCCGGTGAAAACTACGATTCCCAGTGGTTCGATACGCATTTCCCAGGTTTCCCACAAGATTTTGACCCGCGATTTTTTAATATGGCTGAGCCGGGCCAAATATGGCCCGACCAAAATCATATCGAGGCTGGTACGCCCTATGCGATTTGCAATATGCATCCGCATCAAAAAATACAAGCTGGCGAACTCCCACGGTGGCTGGCTCGTTGCTTCATCCATCGCGCTTCAAGTCCTGAGGCGCCACTGGAAGAAATAACGATGCGCCACACCACGGTCTGGTTTTTCCCCCATCTGGATCAAATGATTTTGATCTACCATGGATCAATCCCAGTCGCGACCGACGATGCCCACGACGTTCGCTCACTGATGCCCGCACTGGAGTCGATGGCAGAGCCACGCACGATCGAACACTACCATAAAGTCTGGCTCCAGCGTGAAGACCCGGAACATCGCGCGCGTTATGCATTCCAAGAGGCCGACCTGCTGCCACAACAAGCGATCGGCCCTTGGCTTGATACAGACAACAGCCCAGAAGACAGCCCACGGCAAAACCGCATGTTGGCCCGTAAACAGCGACTGGATGAGAAATATATACCGCCTCTGGGCGCTGCAGCACGCGACAGAAGCCCTTCGGCCATCAGCCAGCCCAGTTTGGCCGAATTACCCGATTTTTTGACAAAGCTCGAAGCCCAGGCCGCCGAAGCCACACAAAAAGCCCGAGCCCAAGCACGCGCCCATGGATTTAATGTTGACGATGCCAGCCAACCAGAAGCACGACCCAAAGGACCACAAAGCATGCTGGAACTTCGTGCGCAGCTGCAGCGGCAGGCGGAGAAAAATCCCTCTTCGATGCCTCCAGCAAAACAGGCCTCTCAGGAAAAAGCTCTTCACCAAATGTACTTGCATGCGGTCGAAAGCCAGGCAAAACCATCTCCCCTGACGGCACAGCAGGCCGCGACTGTGCGCCAGACCGTCGTCGCCAATTTGGCACACCAACGCAATTTGGATGGCATGGATTTGACCGGCGCCGATCTGTCGGGATTAGATTTGAGCCGGACGAGCTTGCGCCACACCCTGCTCGAAGGCGCCAACTTGGAGCACTGTAATTTTGAGGAAGCCGATCTCACAGAAGCGGTACTTGCAAGAACCGAACTAAGCCATGCCTCGCTGCGCCAAGCCTGCCTTGATCACGCAAGTTTATTCCAAGCCAATTGTACTGGTGCTGATTTCAGCAAAGCCAGCCTGCATGCCACGCGACTGCAAGAAGCATTGTTCGAAAAATGCAGTTTTATCGCCAGCAAAATAGAAAATACAACACTGGGTAAAACATTTTTTATCGACTGTCAATTTGACTTTGCAAAAATTAGCCAGGTAAATTTTCATGAAGTATTGCTTCGGCAATGCCATTTCCAAGAGAGCTGGTTGCACAAAGTCATTTTCAGCAATAGTACTTTGGAAAAATTAAATTTCCCCGAAGCTAAAATCAAAAATTCAAGCTGGGTCCAGTGCAAAGTTGATGCAAATTTTCCACGCAGCGAAATAAAAAATACATCATTCACGATCCAAACCATCCTCGAACACGCCGACTTTAAAGAGGCACGCCTGCTGCTGTGCAACTTCCGTGGCACACCCTTGCAAAGCGCATCATTTGTTCGCGCAACCCTGCATGCCTGTGATTTCTCCGAAGCACAGTTGAAAAATGCCGACTTCTCGGAAGTCGATGCGAGCGACAGCATTTTCCAGCGTGCCGACTTGACACAAGCACAATTCGTGCATGCAAAATTAATTTCCACATCATTTCAAAAAGCAATTCTCTATAGCTGCAACTTTAGCCACGCCAATCTTTTTAGAGCGGACATTTCCCAGGCCGCCATCGATCAAAAAACCGAATGGGGAAATGCCTATACCATTCAGATGAAAAGTCGCCCGCTACGGCCCAAGGAATCCGCATGACCAGCACCCAGGATCTACAAGAAAAGATAAAACTCGGTGAAACCATCGAAAACCTTGAAATAGCATACGCCACTTGCCGTGATCTCGATTTTTCGGGTGCCATTTTTCTGCGCTGCCACTTTTCGAACATCGATTTTGCCAACTGCAAATTGTCCGAATCAATTTTTCAGGAATGCAACTTTGAACATTCGAACTTCGAATCTCGCGACATAAAAAAAACGCAGTTCATTCAATCGCATTTGAGTCAATGCAGCTTTCACCAGTCGACACTGACCGACGGTGGCTTCATCAACTGCCATGTACACGACTGTCGCTTCACTGAAAGCCAATGGATTTCATTTCAATTCATGGGTGGCTCTCTGGAAAAAACAGCGATCACAAAAAGTCATCTGCACAAGGTTATTTATTCCAAAACCATTGCCACCCAGGTACAATTTTCCGACTGCCTCTTTTCCTCTACCGCATTTTTAAACATAGATCTTTCGAAAACATTTTTTAAAGCCTGTACGCTTGAACAAGCCTTGCTTTATCAATGTCTCTTGCACAAAATCGACTTCTCCGGTCAACGTTTGGTTTTATGCCAGTTCACAGAATCACAACTGGACCTAGCCAATCTTGCCGGCTGCACACTGACCCAGAGCCACTTCAAAGAAAGCTCGATGAAAAATGCCAATTTAAAAAATGTCGATGCCGCATTTTCTCAATTCATCGGCACTAACCTCACACAAGCAGATTGCAGCAACAGTATTTTTGACCATTCCATTTGGATTGGTGCACAGCTGATGGAAACCAATTTCCAAGCCAGTAAAATCCGACGTAGCATCCTCCAAAAAACACAAGCTCAAGCGGCCAATTTCCAGGAAGCCGATTTGATTTACAGTGATTTTTCCTACGCCAACATTGAGCAAACCGACTTCCGTCAAGCCAATTTAACCTCGGCCACCTTCCATCGCGCCAAAGAAAGAAAAACCCTCTGGAGTGCCCATAATGGAAGTATTAAAAATGACCCTGCCCTGTTTGCTGCAGAGCAGTGGAGCGCCTCACACCACCCCATCCTTTGAAAGCCGCCCATGAATATGTTGAACCACCCGCTTATTTCCGAAAAATCCAACCTGCCACCACAATCAGGTCGCGTCGTGAATTGCTTGCCCGATGGCAGTTTCATGGTTGAAAGTCAAGGACGGGGCTGGCATTGCCGCCAGGCAGCCAGCTGCTTATTGCAACCAGAATACCAGGACCTGGTATTACTGGCCACGGATGACGCGCAAAAAACATGGTTGCTTGCCATCCTTGAGCGAGACCAGGCGCAGGCCCTGGCACATATAAAAATGGCAGGGGACCTTTGCATTTCCACACCACAAGGATCCTTGCACTTGAATAGCCAAGAAAATATTCAATTGGATACCAACGTACTCGCCATCAATGCTGCTGTCGGCCATTGTAAATTCGAAAAAATAGACCTTCACGCTGAAGAAATTTCCAGTTGGGTAGGTATAGCACGTTGGGTCGGTCGCTGTAGTGAGTCGCTTTGGGATCAGGTCACACAAATCAGCCACAATCTATTTAGGCATACTACGCAAACAGAACATGTTCGGGCCGCGCAGATCGACTACCAAGCGGAGAACAACCTCAGAATGCATGCCAATCATACGATCCTCACATCACAGAGCATCACAAAAATAGACTCCGCTCAAATTCACGTCGGCTAAGGATTAATCGAACCATGTTTGCCAATTGCCAACTCTCAGGACTCGACCTCGCACTCGGTGATGTTTGCGTAACTCCGCCATTGCCAGCCCCCATACCTTATATCAATCTCTCATTAGGCGCCATGGCTATTCCCAATGCACCTCATATTTTGATTGGTGGAGCTCCTGCCCACAATATTGCGACACGGACACCCATCAGCTTTGGCGATGAAGCGGGCTGCCTGGGCGGTGTCGCCTCTGGCACCATCATGGGCTCCTCATTCAATACTACAGGCGCCTTGACTGTTTTATTCGCTGGTTTCCCAGCGACCCGCCTGACCAGTCTCACCATCCAGAACACTTCCAATGCGATTGGTATGCGCGTCACACCGAGCCAGTTGACCGTTGCAATTCTTGCAGCTTAACGCCGTACCCGCACATGGGGCAAGGCTTCTAGGCTTACCAAAAATATGCAGAGTACTCCATCATCAGGTCTCAAAAAATGAAAAATTCATTGACAAAAAAGCATTTTCTATATTTAAGATTAATAGGTTTTTTTTCTGTCATTTTTTCACTGATGGCATGTCAATTTTCAGGCCCCAAAGAAACCATTACACCAATTCAAATCGAATACAGAATCTCAATATTGTCAGACGAAAACAGCAATTTGGACGCTCAAAAAAAAGAAATGCCCTTGAAAGTTCGCGCGTTTAAGCTCATGGCAACCACAGAATTCATGAATGCCGATTTCTTCTCACTCCAAACCAACGGCGCGGCCACACTGGGTTCAAATTTATCAGGTCAAGAACAATTTTTTTTGCACAAAAACAATCGCCTGGCCTCCATGCTGATAACAAAAAATCCGGATTTCATCTCGATTGGCTTCATTGCAGAATACCAAAAACTCGATGGAAAAATATGGAGAACCTCGGTCAAGCTACCGACACCGCCACCCGTAAAAAATTCATTTTTCAAACAATTTTTACCCAAGAAAACAGCGACGTACCAGGTCGACATTCTTGTACGCGCCACAGAAAAAGGGCTGACCTATTCAACCAGCTCGGTAAAAAATTACTGACCAATAATTTCCACAATGAAAAATTCACATAAAGTCATCTGGACGGAAGGGATGTTTTTACGACCCCACCATTTCCAACAAGCCGAAAACCACCAAGAAAACCAACTGAAAGCCTGGGGCCGTGCCCACCAAGGCAATTACTGGGGTTTCCTCAATTTGGAAATCGACGAAGAGGCATTGCGCCGTGGCGTTGTAGCTCTCACAGCTGGTTGTGGAATTTTCCCGGATGGCACTTATTTTTTCTTCCAGGGAGCGCAAACAGCTCCAGCACCGCTCACGGTGGGTCACTTCAAACAAGCAGCTAAAATATTTTTAGCCACTCCCTTGGTGACCACGGGTCGCGAACACATCATTTTTAATGAAAATACAGCATCCCTTGCCCGCTATCAATCCCTTGAACTGGATATTGACGATCTGAACGCCATGGCCGTTGGCCAGGCCACCATCCAAGTTGGCAAGCTGCGCCTGCGGTTAATGCTAGAGAGTGAATTGACTGCAGATTGGACGGCACTGGGCGTGGTGCACGTGGTTGAGCGCCGAAAAGATGAAACCTTGCTCACGGATAAAAACTATATTCCGCCGACACTTAATTGCCATACCAATCCGCGACTCACGAGTTATCTTTCTGATTTACTTGGTTTACTGCAGCAACGCAGTCAGCTTTTAAGCCAGCACTTAACCGAAGCAGGTAGGGCCGGCGTCTCTGAAATTTTGGATTTTTTGCTACTCCAATTGCTGAACCGTTACCATGGATTTACCCACCATGTCAGCCATCAAACACTGGTCCACCCTGAGCAAATTTTTGTCGAATGGTTGAAATTATCTTCTGATCTAACAACATTCTCCACCGATCGAACGCTGGGCAAAAATATCCCACAGTACCATCATGATGATCTCGACGGCTCGTTCCGCCCACTGCTCCAGCAGTTGCGCCAACAACTTTCCATCATCATTGAAGAGAATGTCATAAAAATAGAATTTATTCATAAATCACACGGCCTCTACATTGCCAGCATTTCTGATCCACAAATTTTGGTCGATTTTGATTTCGTGCTAGCGGTCAGCGCCAATGTCCCATCCGACACCATCCGCCACCACTTTCCGGCAAAAGCCAAATTTTCACCGGTCAATAAAATCCGTGACTTGGTTCAGCTCCAATTGCCCGGAATTCCACTCCACGGCATGTCTGTCGCCCCCCGTGCCCTGCCTTACCACAGCGGCTACACTTATTTTGAGCTAGAAAAAACCGGGGATTTGTGGCAAAACATGGAAAAATCCAGCGCCTTTGCCTTGCACGTCGCTGGCGACTTCCCTGATTTAAAGTTGGAGTTCTGGGCTATTCGAAATTCATGAACCCATGCCCTGCCAATACCCGTGACTCCATTCTCCCATCCGACACCTACACCACGTGCCATTGATGCATACTTCTGAGCAGAAATTTTTCGCCGCACGGCGTTCTTCGCCAGCGATCCAAAAACGTAGCACGAACAGCGCCCATCCCGCCAGTGGAAACACGCATGGCAACCCCTTGCTGGCAGTGGCAACCCCTCTGCTTAATTTGATCAGTCAAATTCGCCAGCTCGGCCCCAATACGAATGGGGCAGCATTGCGACAACAATTGATTGAAATAATTCGTCGCTTTGAAATTAATGGTCAAAAATCACAAATTTCTTACGAAAATCTGATTGCTGCGCGCTACTGCATCTGCACCGTTTTAGATGAAACTGCGGCCCTGACTGATTGGGGTCGCAGCGCTGTGTGGTCGCGTAGCGGCCTGCTTGTGACTTTTCACAACGAAACCTGGGGCGGCGAAAAATTCTTCCAGATGCTGGCCACATTGTCGCAAAATCCGGCTGATAACATTGACCTGCTGGAGCTGCTTCATTACTGCTTATTGCTAGGCTTCGAAGGTCGCTATCGCGTCATAGATCATGGCAGCACCCAGCTTGAAACGCTGAAACAGCGTTTGCTGCAATTGATCCATTCAGTGCGTGGCGACTATCCCCCGCCGCTATCACCAGCAGCTCTGGGGCATGCTGTATTGCCTGCACCATGGCATCCGTTGCTCCCGCTCTGGGTTTTTGGACTACTGGCCGTATTGCTTGCCGGCCTGTGCTTCATGGTCTTCCATTGGCGCCTCGGTCAAGCCAGTCAGCCAATACTGGCCTCCATCTACCAGCTCAAGCTGCCAGCGCTCGAACTCGCCACCAACCCACGTCACCCAGCACAAACACTGCGCCAGCATTTACTTCCAGAAATAGGCCAGGGCTATTTAAGCGTGCATGAAGAAGGCCCGCTCTCAACGGTGGTCCTGCGGGGTGACGTCTTATTCAGCTCCGGCTCGGCCGACCTGCGTGCGGTACACCACGCCATGATGCAGCGTATTGCATTCGCACTAAATCAAGTGGCGGGCAATGTCCTTGTCCGTGGCCACAGCGACAGCGATCCGATCAGCACCGGCCGTTACATATCGAATACTGCATTATCTCTGGCCCGCGCTGAAACGGTTCAAGGCTTATTACAGAAATTTCTGCCCGATCAGGATAGATTTCGAGCCGAAGGCCGTGGCGATACCGAACCCGTCGCCGCCAATGACAGTCCGGCAAACAAAGCTTTGAACCGACGTGTCGAAATTATTTTGTCCCCCCTTGCTGAACCTGCGGTGCACACCGCGCCACGGAATGCCCGCGAATGATCC
>JAYVXE010000496.1:0-2909 GCA_043785395.1 Burkholderiaceae bacterium
CTTACGCAAAATTGTCCTGGCTAGGCATTTTTTCGCAGACAGTACACCTGGTACGGCAAGAAAAAAGAACGACGCCAGGGCGGTTTTGCGTAAGTCCTAAATCTATTGGTTTCCCACTGCCCCCACGCTTATGGCCTCGCCCTCCCAACCCTTCCTGACCGCCGCCTTCTACCGCTTCGTCCCGCTGGACCAGCTCGCCGTGCTGCGCCAGCAACTGCTGGCGCTGTGCGTGCAGCAGCAGGTCAAGGGCAATGTGCTGCTCGCCGAAGAGGGCATCAACGCCACCATTGCCGGGCCGCAGCCAGGGGTGCGCGCCGTGCTCGCCTGGCTGCGCAGCGACCCCCGGCTGGCGGCCTTGCAGCACAAGGAGGCGCTCGGCCAGCACGATCCGTTCTACCGGATCAAGGTCAGCCTCAAGCGCGAAATCGTCACGCTGGGCGTGCCCGACGTGCAGCCTGCGCTGAACGCCGGAACCTACGTCAAGCCCGAAGACTGGAACCGCCTGATCGACGACCCGGATGTGGTGCTGGTCGACGTGCGCAACGACTACGAAGTGGCCATTGGCAGCTTTGCTGGCGCCATCAATCCCCACACCCGCAGTTTCAGCGAGCTGCCCGACTGGGTGCGCGCCGCACCACAGTTGCGCGGCAAACCCAAAATCGCCATGTTTTGCACCGGCGGCATCCGCTGCGAAAAATCCACCGCCTACCTGCGCCGTCAAGGCTTTGACGAGGTCTACCACTTGGAGGGCGGCATCCTGCGCTACCTGGAGCAGACCCCAGCCACCGACAGCCGCTGGCAGGGCGAATGCTTTGTCTTTGACGAGCGCGTCGCCGTTGGTCACGGCCTGCAACCCGGCCACTACGCGCTGTGCCGCGCCTGCCGCTACCCGCTCAGCGCCGCCGAGCAGCAGTCGCCGCAATACGTCAGCGGCGTCAGCTGCCCGCATTGCCACAGCCAGACCAGCGCCGTGCAAAAACAGGCCTACGCCGAGCGCCAGCGCCAAATGGAGCTGGCAGCCCAACGCGGCCAGACCCATGTCGGCCAGCACCTGCCGGCCCCACGGCCAGCCCCACACCCCAAGCGCGCCTGACACCGGCCCAGCCGGCAATCCGCAACCAGCTACCGCTTCGACGCGACCGGACGAGCAAGGGCCGCGCACCGCCCGTAGAATCCGCCCACATTTCCGCCCCCGCCGCCCATGCCGTCCTCCCCTTCTAGCGCTTCTAGCGCAGCCGCCGCAGCCACCGCCACCGCCACCGCAGCCGCCGCCCCCCTGTCTTTGATGGCGCGCCTGCGCCGCTTGTCGCTCTACTTTGGCCAACAACGCGCGGCCTGGACGCTGGCGGTTATCGCAACCCTTGTCGGCGCCATCACCGAGCCGCTGATGCCGGCCCTGCTGCAACCCCTGCTCGACCGTGGCTTCACCGCCGGCACGCTGTCGCTGTGGCTGATTCCGTTGGTCTTGATCGGCCTGTTCGCCGTGCGCGGCCTGTCCCAGTTTGTCGGCCAGTACGCGCTCGCCCGGATCGCCAACGAGGGCATGCTGCGCCTGCGGCGCAAGATGTTTGCGCGCCTGTTGTCGGCAGAAATGGGACTGTTCTCGCGCCAATCGGCCAGCGCCCTGTCCAACACCGTCGTCTACGAAGTGCAGATCGGCGCTTCCCTGCTGGTGCAGGCCATGCTGGGGCTGTCGCGTGACGGCTTCACCCTGGTCGCCTTGCTCGCCTACTTGCTGTATTTGAACTGGCAGCTGACCCTGATCGTCGCCGTGCTGGTGCCCGGCGTAGCCTGGATCATGAAGACCCTCTCCAAGCGGCTGTACAAGCTGACCAAGGCCAGCCAAAACTCCACCGACGACCTCGCCTACGTGGTGGAGGAAAACGTCCTGGCCCACCGCATGGTGCGCCTGCACGGCGCGCAGGCCAGCCAAATGGAGCGCTTTGAGCAGCTCAGCCTAAAGCTGCGCAGCTTGGCGATCAAGTCCACCATCGCCTCGGCCGCCATGACGCCGCTGACCCAATTGCTGGCCTCCTTCGCCCTGTCCGCCGTGCTGGCAATGGCGCTGTGGCAAAGCCGCATCGGCAACAGCACCGAGAGCGCCACCGTCGGCGGCTTTGTCGCCTTCATCACCGCCATGCTGATGCTGATTGCGCCCATCCGCCGCCTGGCCGACATCGCCAACCCGGTCACACGCGGCGTCGCCGCACTCGAGCGCGGGCTGGCGCTGATCGAGCAAGTGGCGCCCGAGGCCAGTGGCGGCTACCGGCCCCGCAGCACGGGGGGCGCCGTGACAATCTCCTTGCGCGGCGTGCAAGTGCAATACCGCGCCGACACCGCGCCAGCGCTGGCCGGCGTCAGCCTGGAGATAGCGCCGGGCGAGATCATCGCCCTGGTCGGGCCTTCGGGCTCGGGCAAAACCACGCTGGCCAATTTGCTGCCGCGCTTTGTCCTGCCCACGGCGGGGCAGATTTTGCTCGACGGCCACGACATCGCCGACTGGGATTTGCCCAGCCTGCGGGCACAATTTGCCATGGTCAGCCAAGACGTGGTGATGCTCAACGACAGCATCGCCGCCAACGTCTGCATGGGCCAGCCGCTAGAGCGCGAACGGGTTGCGCAGTGCCTGGCAGCCGCCAACCTGGCCGAGCATGTAGCGTCCATGCCGCAGGGCATGGACAGCGCCGTTGGCCACAACGCCGCGCAACTCTCGGGCGGCCAGCGCCAGCGCCTGGCAATTGCCCGCGCACTCTACAAAAATGCACCGATTTTGATCCTGGACGAAGCCACCTCGGCGCTCGACACCGAGTCCGAGCGGCTGGTGCAAGACGCGCTACAGCGGCTGATGCAGGGCCGCACAACCCTTGTCATCGCCCACCGTTTGTCGACCATCGAGCACGCCGACCGGG
>JAYVXE010000497.1:0-26891 GCA_043785395.1 Burkholderiaceae bacterium
TGCAGGCTGGGGCACGGTGACCTACATCGGTTTGATGGATGCAGTCACCTCGGGCAACCTGCTGGTGTGCACGGCGCTGACCACCAGCAAGACGATTAACAGCGGTGACACGGTGAGCTTCCCAGCGGCATCGCTGACCACGCAGATCGACAACTAAACATGACGATTGCGTCCACCAACGACTGGATAGCGTCGGCCAAGAACTACATCAGTTTTGTGCGGACGGCAGCGCGCACCAGCGTGGCGGCGGCGTGGTTCAGTGTGTTTGACCTGGCAGGCAACCCCGGCGCGGGCGTGCTGGCTGGCACCAGCACCGCAGCGGGTGTGGTGCCAAGCGCTGCCACGGTGGGCTGCCCCAGCATCAATGCCTTTGGCGGGGCGGCCACCGGCTACCTGGCGCAGGTTGATTTTGGCTGCTCGGTTGCGGCACGCCTGAAGCTTTTTGACATGCTGTTCAAGGCCGGGGCCTATGCCTTCACGGCGGGTACCACGGCGCTGGCCGCGCAGCCCAGCTACAGCAGCCGACTACCGGGCGGCACCGACTTTGGCGATACCCAGGTCTGGATAGAAGTCAGCACCGCCTTTGCCACCGGCACGGCCTGGCAGGTCAATGTGACCTACACCAACCAGGCCGGTACCGCTGGCCGCACGGCCATCATTTTGCCAGCGCAGGGGGTTGCCGGCCTGACCTTGGGGCGCATGTACCAGTTGGGTCTGCAGGCTGGTGATACAGGGCTGCAAAAAATAGAGTCGGTGATTGTCACCAACGGCGGCACCGCCATGACGGCGGGCGCCATTAACGTGTTGGTGCTGCGACCACTGTGGTCTGGCCGGGTGAAAAACGCCAACGACGGCGATGTGCATGACTTGTTTAAAACCGGCATGCCGCAGCTCTACGCTACATCTGCGCTGGTGCTGGCGGTGTGCGCCGACTCAACCTCTACTGGCGTGCCCGAGCTTGAGCTCGTGATCGCCAACAACTGAGCGGCCAGCCATGACGATCTACCGCGCCCCAGGCAAAGGCGGGCTCAATCTGGGCCTGGCACTGTTTAATGTGCGGGGCACCAACGCGGCGGCTGTGGCCGAGTCGCTGTTGTTTGCGCCGCGTGTCAATCTGGCTGCAGCCGCAGCAGCGTCAGCCAGCGCCAGCGCAGCCCTGCAGCTTTTTATAGGCCTGCAGGCCAATGCAGCGGGCCAAGCCAGCGCCAGCGCAGACCTGTCGGACGTGGCTGGCGGCGTTGTCGTCAACCTGGCAGCAACTGCGCAGGCGCAAAGCACGGCGACGGCGCAACTACTCAAAGGCGTGAGCCTGGCTGCGGCCAGCGTCAGCACAGCAAGCGCCAGCGCTGCCATCAACAATGTAGTGCCCTTGGCGGGTGCAGCGGTGGCTGCGGCGGTGGCCAGCGGGCAACTGTCGATCACGGTGGTGTTGGGCGCAAGTGCGGTGGCCACGGCTGTTGCAGCAGCTGCAATGACGATTGACAAGCCGCTGTCGGGCAACGCCCAGGCCCAAGCGGCAGGCGCAGCCAACCTGGCGCTGACGATTGCCTTCAATGCGGCGGCAGTTGGCCAGGCGCTGAGCAGTGCGGCGCTGGCTATGGGCAAGCCGCTGGCTGGCAATGCGCTGGGGCAGGCTGCGGGCGGCGCGACTTTGTCGCTGGCCATCAATCTAAGCGCTGCAGCATTGGCACAGGCCAGCAGCACTGGGCAGCTCACCTTGACGGTGCCCCTGGCAGCGGTTGCGCTGGCCCAGGCGAGCGGCACGGGTGCGTTGGCGTTGGCGGTGCAGCTAGGCGCGCAAGGTGCGGGCAGCGCCGCGGCCACCGCGACCTTGAGCCACGCCGTTTCACTGGCTGCTGATGCCTTTGCGCAAAGCACGGCGACGGCACAACTACTCAAAGGCGTGAGCCTGGCCGCAGCCAGCGTCAGCACAGCCAGCGCCAGTGGCGCCATCAGCCATGCGGTGCCGCTGGCGGGTGCGGCGTTGGCTGCTACGGTGGCCAGCGGGCAACTGTCGATCACGGTGGTGTTGGGCGCAAGTGCGGTGGCCACGGCTGTTGCCACTGCCGCTGCGGCTGTCGCCAAGCCGCTGGCTGGCAACGCCCAGGCGCAAGCTGCTGGCGCAGCCAACCTGGTGCTGGCCGTTACGCTGACTGCAGCCGCTGTGGCGCAAGCGCAAGCCAGCAGCGCAATGGCTGTAAACAAAGCGCTGGGGGCGGCGGCTGTTGCCCAGGCCGGGGCCAGCGCTGACCTGTACAGCGTCCGAGCGCTGGCAGCTAGCGCGCGGGCGCAAGCAACGGGTGGCGCAACGCTTTGGCTGCAGGTGCCACTATCGGCTGACGCGCTGGCGCAGGCGGCCAGCAGCTCCAGCCTGTCGCTGACGGTATCTTTGAGTGCCGCAGCTCTGGCCAGCGCCGAGGCGAGTGGCGCGCTGCGCCTGGATGTACAGCTGGCCGCGAATGGGCTGGCCAGCAGCCAGGCGACGGGCGATTTGCAGGTTATTCGCAGTCTGGCCAGCACGCCTGGCTATACCGCGCAGAGCGGCACCAGAGCATGGCATGCAGTCGTCACGCCGCGCAGCTTTAGCGCAAAAGCGATATGCCGGACCAGGCGCGCGAGCAGCGCTGGGCTGCGGTCGTACCGGGTGGTGGCGCAGGGCCGTCGCTGGAGGGCCGCTCTATGAGCGCTATTGATGCAAGCACCTGGCCAGCCAAGTATGCGGTTGAGCGCATCACTGCCGAGTTTGATTTTGGGCCGGACGTGGCCGCTGGCGATGCCCTGGCCAGCCTGCAGATGGTGGTGACCACCGTGCTGGGGGTAGATGCCGCTCCGGGTGGGCTGGTTTTTGGTGCCCCGCAAGTCAGGGGGGCGCGGGTGTTTCAGCAACTGCAAGGCGGTCTGGCTGGCTGCGCCTACCGTATTGAATGCCGCGCTACGACCGCAAACAACAACCTGCTGGTGCTGGCGCGTGTGCTGCCAGTGGCAGCGCTTTGAAATTTTAGAAAGTGACCAAGATGATTGTTGACTACCCCGCCGCAAAGTTCTGGCTTGACATCTCGCACTGGATCGCGCTGATAGTTCTGGCCGTTTGGGGCTACCTGCGCACCAAGGACAAAGACAACGCCGAGGCGGTTGCCAAGGTAGAGCAAAAGCTGGACAGCTTTATTGAGTCCACCCGCGCAGCGAATGAAGAGCAAAACAACCAACTGACGCTGCTGCGCGAAAAAATCAATCACATGCCGACCGAGCAGGACGTGATGCATCTGAGCAATGACCTGGCCACGGTCAAGGCGCAGATCAACGGCATGGCCAGTCTGCTGACGCGTGTAGAGCACCAGACCAATCTGATTCACGACCACCTTTTGAACAAACGCGCATGACTTATCAAACCACCATTACCGAAGACCGCCGCCTGAGCTTGCTGCTGGTGCTGGCTGAAACGCCCGGCTATAGCGCAAACGCCTTTTTGCTGCGCGATGCTGTTGACTCGATTTATGGCCACAGCGCCAGCAATGACCAGGTGGTAACGGATATTGCCTGGCTGGCCGAGCAAGGCCTGGTGACCTCACGCAAGGCCGGAGAAGTCACGCTTGCCACGCTGACCGCACGCGGGGCAGATGCCGCCGCTGGCCGTGCCAACGTGCCCGGCGTTAAAAAGCCGATGCCCTGAGTGGCTGGTTTAAAGGCTTTTATATGACCGATAAATCTACCTTCAAGCGCAAGCCGTCACGGCCCAGCCAGATCACCAAGTTAGACCCCGCCATCAAGGCGGCGGTGGACACCGCCGTGCGCGAGGGCCGCGCCACGATTGATGAGATCGTGCTGCTGGTGGACCAACTGGGCGGCGAAGCATCGCGCTCAAGCGTTGGCCGCTACGTGAAGAACGCCAGGGAGCGCATGGAAGACTACCGCCAGGCCACCCAGGTGGCGGCGGTGTGGGTAGACAAGCTGGGCAAAGAACCCGAGGGCGACGTGGGCCGCATGCTGCTGGAGATGCTGCGCGTGGTGGCCTTCAAAACCATTGGCGACATTGAGACGGCCAGCCCTGAAGACCTGATGTTTTTGGGCCGGGCCTTAAAGGACTTTGCTGGGGCGGACAAACTCGCGGTCGACAAGGCCATCAACCTGCGCAAGCTGATTGCCGTTGAAGCTGCCAAGGTGGCCCTCGAGGTGACCAAGACAGTCAAAAAGGCAGGGCTGTCGGATAAAACCGTCGAGCTGATACGCACCAGGATATTGGGCATACCCGAGGCCAAGAAACAATGAGCGACGTTGGGGCACCAATCATCACAGCGGAAATGCGCGAACTCGGCTCTAAGGCCGACTACAAGTTTGACGCCCGTGCCCCGGCTGTGCTGTTGCCCTACCAGCAGCGCTGGCTGGCCGACAAGTCACAGGTCAAGGTGGTCGAGAAGTCGCGCCGGATTGGTTTGAGCTGGGCCGAGGCGTGTGACTCGGTGCTGTGCGCGGCGGCAGCCAGCGGGCAAGACGTTTGGTACATCGGCTATGTCAAAGACATGGCGATTGAATTTATATTGGACTGCGCCCAATGGGCCGAGCACTTCAACAGCGTAGCTGAGGCGATTGAAGTGAGCGAAGAGCTTTGGAGCGAAGGCCAAGAGCAGAAGTCGGTGTTTGTCTTTTCCATCAAGTTTGCCAGCGGCAACCGCATCACGGCGCTTAGCTCCAAGCCGCGCAACTTGCGCGGCAAGCAAGGCCGGGTCATCCTGGACGAAGCCGCTTTCCATGAAGCCCAGGGCGAGATACTGAAGGCGGCGATGGCGCTGCTGATCTGGGGCGGTGACCTGCGCGTTATCAGCACCCATGACGGCGATGACAACCCGTTTAACCAGCTCATCAAAGAAGTGCGCGCCGGGCGCTTGCCCTACAGCGTGCACCGCTTCACCTTTAGCGAGGCGCTGGCTGAAGGCTTGTTCGAGCGGGTTTGCCTGCGCACCGGCGAGACCTGGAGCGTTGAGGCGCAAGCCGCCTGGGAAACCAAGATACGCGCCAACTATGGCGATGACGCAGAAGAAGAGCTGGACTGCGTGCCCAAGAACGGCTCTGGTGCATTCCTGACGCGTGAGCTGGTCGAGCGCTGCATGGTCAATGGCTGGCCGGTGGTGCGCGACCAGCGCCCGCCTGAGTTCACCTGGAAGACCGAGCACACGCGCAGCATGGCCATATTGGACTGGTGTGAAGAGCGTCTGGCCCCTTTGCTGACCGCCCTGCCCACCAACGAGGTGAGCTTTGTTGGCGCTGACTTTGCCCGCACGGGCGACCTGACGGCCTTTATGCCGCTGCTGCAGCGCCAAAACCTGACGCGTTACGCGCCCTTTGTGGTCGAGCTGCGCGGCATGCCCTTTGCCCAGCAGCAGCAAATCCTGTGGTATTTGATAGACCACCTGCCGCGTTTTGCCGGGGCCGCGCTGGACTCGCGGGGGCTGGGCATGCAGATGGCTGAGGCCACGGCGCAGCGCTACGGCGGGCCAGAGATTATTTTGATGGTGCAGGCCACGCAGCCCTGGTACCTGGAACACCTGCCGCCCTACAAGGCCGCATTTGAAGACCGCTTGATTGAGCTGCCTATGGATGCCGACATTTTGGCTGACCACAGGGTGCCCAAGGTGATACGCGGCATTCCGCAGATACCGGACCTGCGCACCGCTGATGCGCAAAAGAAAAAGCGCCACGGCGACACCTTTATTGCCGGCTCGCTGGCCTGGTTTGCCAGCCGCACTCTGGCTGCCGCGGGAAGCTATGCCTATGAGGCAGGGCCTAGCCACGCGGGCCGCTGGGATGCGCCAGCCAATAACCGTGACGACACCGACAACATTGCTACCGTGCCTGGCGCGTGGTAGCCGGAGAAAACTATGTCCATCCTTGACCAATTCGGCAAGCCCTTTGAAGTCGCCCAGCTCCAGGAGCCGCAAACGGCGCGGCTGGCGCAGTTGCGCCACGAGTTTGACAACCACCCGAGCCGGGGCCTGACACCGGCCAGCCTGGCGCGCATTTTGCAAAACGCCGAGCAAGGCAACCTGACGGCCCAGCACGAGCTGTTTGCCGACATGGAAGAAAAAGACGGCCACCTCTTCAGCGTGATGGACCAACGCCGCAGCGCGGTGAAACGGCTGGACTGGGACATCGTGCCGATAGAGGGCGCATCGGCCCAGGAGGTCAAAGATGCGGAATGGGTTGAGGAAGTCATCCGCTCCCTTGAGGACTTTGATGACGTGCTGTTTGACATGACGGACGGCATTGGCCACGGCTTTGCCGCGTTAGAGATGACCTGGGGCCGGGTCGACGGCGTGCAGATGCCGGTGAAGATTGAACACAGGCCGCAGGGCTGGTTTAAAACCGCACTTAACCCTGAGATCAGCCGCAACGAGCTGCGCCTGCGTGACAACACGGCTGACGGCGAGGCACTGTGGCCTTTTGGCTGGATGCTGCACCAGCACCGCGCCAGAAGCGGCTACGTGACGCGCAGCGGCCTGTACCGTGTGATGGCCTGGCCGTTTTTGTTCAAGAACTATGCGGTGCGCGACCTGGCCGAGTTTCTGGAAATTTACGGCCTGCCGCTGCGCCTGGGCACCTACAACCCGAGCGCCACCAAAGAAGACAAAGCCACGCTACTGCGGGCCGTGGTCAACATTGGCCATGATGCAGCGGCCATCATTCCGCAGGGCATGCTGATTGACTTCAAGGACGCGGCCAAGGGCGACAACAAGAGCTTTGACGCCATGATCAGCCTGATGGAGCGCATTCAGTCCAAGGTGGCCCTGGGCGGCACGCTGACCAGCGGCGAGGGCATGCACGGCACCCAGGCGCTGGGCACGGTGCACCAGGAGATCGCGCTGCATCTGCGCGACTCGGACGCCAAGCAACTGGCCAACACCATCAAACGCCAGCTCGTGTACCCCTTGCTGGCGCTGAACAAAGGCCTGGCCGACCCGCGCCGCTGCCCGCGCCTGGTGTTTGACACCCAGGAGCCGGAAGACCTGAGCCTGATGAGCGAGGCCTTGCCCAAGCTGGTGGGCATGGGCATGCGGATACCTGTGGCCTGGGCACATGAAAAACTGAAAATACCGCAGGCCACTGAGCAAGATGAGGTGCTGAGCATTGCCAACCCGGCAGACACGCTGCCGCCAAGCGAGCGGCCCAAGCCTGGTGAAAAAACACCCAAGGCACGCAAGCCCGAGAACCCACAAAAGGCAGCACTGAAAGCCACGCTGCCAAACGCCGAGCCTGACGAGCTGGACGACCTGGCTCACGGGAACGGGGGCATGCTGGACGACTGGCAAGAGGTGATGGGCGACACCATGCAGCCCATCAACCTGGCGCTGGCCACGGCCAGCAGCCTGGCTGAATTTAGGGACATGCTGGACGGCACGCTAGCCCAAGCCAACCCGGCCAAGCTGGCCGAGCTGCTGGCCCGAGGCCAGTTTGCCGCCCGCGTTTGGGGCCAGCTGCACCAGGTTAAAAAGTGATAAGGCCAAAAAAAAGCCGTCTAAATGGACGGCTTGGGCTGACAGGGTTTGCGGGCCTTGGACTACGGCGGAATCGGGATTATGAATATAAGCCCCTACAAGCCATCTAAAGTGGGTCAGGCCACTACCGGGTATGGGCTGGGTCAAAAACCCCGCCACGGCGATATTCTGAGGTTAAATTCTTGCCTGCGCTCCAAAGGTTTTGGCGTGGGCTGCCAGCAATTCAGGGGCTGGGCGCGAAAATTTGCCCGAAATCATCTGATTCAGGGCATTTTGCGTCAACGTGAAGTGCTCCGCCACACCCTTAAAACCAGCCTGTTGGAAGCGCTGGTAGACCTGCGCCACCAGTTCGGGCGTGATGTCATGCACTCTGATCAGGCCTTTGGCTCGTGCGTTAAAGGTTTCTGGCGTGCGCACAACGGGCTTGCGGTTTTGTCGCAGCGTAAGAAAGGTTTTTTTAATTCCAGCGGCCAGCTCGGGGTCTGTCACGGCTTGGCCGGTGCGGACGGCTCTGGCCAGCTTGGCTGCGTGGGATCTGGCGTCACTGCTATCCGGAAACAAATGCATCACTTGGCGCGGAAATTCATAGGCCCACATGTCGGCCAGGTTGCTACGCGTCGGCGCGTAGCGCCTGGATTCAGCGTGACCGTGGGGCTGCTGAAGCCAATCAACAAGCTGGCTGGCGGGCAGGAGCAGCGTTGTGTCTACGTTGCTAACCAGCCAGGCGCTGTCAGCCGTCATCAGGTGTTGCTCAAAATCGCTCCAGGCCATGCGCAGAAAACGGCAGACGCTGCGCATATCTACCTGCACATGCCCATCAATACAGCAGACGGGAATTTTGAGGTCTTTGATTTTGAGGTTTATTTCCAAAAATCTGAGCTTGGTTTGCGTCATGTTGGGCAGTCTAATCTAAATTCTGAGGTTAAATGTCTCAAAAGTTCGATTTAAAGCCGGTTTTCAAGGCCGTCAATCCTGAAGAGGCGATCAGCTTTTTCAGGCAAAAGGGTTTCAAGATCGGTTTTGACTACCGCGATGTCGGGCAGCAGGAGGACCAGGCTGGCTTTACCGTGGCCAAGGCCATGCAGCTGGACCTGCTGACCGAGATCAGGGGCTTTGTGGATGCCGCCCTGGCCAATGGCACCACGCTGGCCACCTTTCAAAAGGAGCTGATGCCGCGTCTGGTTGGGCGCGGCTGGTGGGGCAAGCAGGAGATGATTGACCCGGTGACAGGCGACACGGTGCTGGCGCAACTGGGCAGCCCCAGGCGGCTGGAGGTGATATTCGACACCAACCTGGCCACGGCCTACAGCGAGGGCCAGTGGGAGCGGATCCAGCGGAACAAAGAACTGTTCCCGTTCCTGGAATACGTGCGCAGCGCCAGCGTGAACCCGCGCCACACCCACCTGGCCTATGCTGGGCTGGTGCTGCGGGCTGACGACGCGTTTTGGCAAAGTCACCTGCCTATTAAAGAGTGGGGCTGCAAGTGCTCGGTCATTCAACACACGCAGCGCATGCTCGACCGTGAAGGCTTGAAGGTGGGCAAAGCACCACCCGAGGTAATGCGCAGCCTGGTAAACAAACGCACGGGCGAGGTGATGCGGGTGCCGACTGGTGTTGACCCTGCCTTTAACTACCCACCAGGTGGGCGGCTTGCCAACCTGGAGAAGATGCTGGCCGACAAGCAGCTGGCCGCCAATGCTGGCAAAGCCCAGCGCGCCGCGCACAACATGATGAATGCACGCAGCGAAACCAAAGTACATCGCTTCGATATGCCTACCCAGGTATTGCAAAGAGTGGCAGAAAACACAGGTTTTAATGTGGCTGGCTACAAAGCCACATTTGACAATTCAAGCGTGGGCCACGTAATGAATCGGCATGGCATTGGCAACGAAAAAGACAAAAATCAACTGCCAATGACGCTGAATGACTTTAGTTACGAGGTTTACGTGATGAGTGCCCCAGACTTAATCGAGCCAACTCACAAGACGGACAGCGGTCTCGATGCGGTTTTATTCAGTAAGGTGATCGGTGGCAACAACTATGTGATCGTTAAAGAGTTGCGCACGCGGCGCAAACACTTGGCCACAACCACCATGTACATCAAGAAAGGTGTGCCAGAATGAAAAAAGACTGCGCAAGGCAGTCTTTTGAAATGGGGTGCTTGCAGCGAGTTGTGCAATGAAGCCTTCTCTTTACGCCCGGAGCGATTCCGCAAGCTGGGTGCAGTTTAGCACCGCATTAAAAACACTGCAACGAACTAAATCAGTTTACTAGCCGCTCAGGTGCCATCGCGCGACGATGGGCACCTCATGAAGAAAACCAGTTTTGCCCTGCTGACCCTGGCGCTTGCGCTGCAGGCGTCTGCTGACGTGCAGCTTGTGCCAGCCGGTGAGTTTGTTGGCCGCGACGGCAGGCCCGGCGACGGCCTGACCTGGAAGCTGCCTGACGACAAGGGGCGGCTACTGGCAGCCCGCCTGACGGCAAGTCATGCCAATGTGCATTTCAATTTTGACTATGAACACCAGGCGTTGCTGAGTGATGCCAACGGCCAGCCAGCGCCTGCATCGGGCTGGGCCACGCAGTTTGAGTGGCGTGACAGCGTGGGCCTGTTTGCGCTGAACGTGCAGTGGACACCGCGCGCCAAAAAGATGATTGACGACGCTGACCACAAATACATCAGCCCGGCGATTTTGTACGACACCGACACCGGCGAGGTGCTTGGCGTGCTGAATGCATCGCTCACCAACATCCCCAGCCTGGACATGACCCCTGTCGCCGAGCAACGCCTGGCGCGGCTCAATGCGAGTTTTTCCACCACCACCAACCCGGAGCAATCCATGAATCCAGTCTTACTGGCGCTATTGAAAGCGCTTGGCCTTCCTGCAACCGATGCAACCACTGACGTGCAAGCGGTCAGTGCTGTTGCGGCGCTGAAGGCCGCAATGCCTGCAGCCGTTAACCAAGCCCTTGGCCTGGCCGAAACGGCAGCTGAGGCCGATGCGTTGAGCGCAGTGGCCAGCTTGAAAACCAGCGCGGACAGCGCGAATACCGCAGTCGCAGCCCTCAAGTCTGGCGGCAACCCGGACCCCTCGAAATGGGTGGCGCTGGACAAGTTCACCGAACTCAGCACCCAGGTGGCTGGCTTGTCGGCCAGCAACGTTGACCGCCAGGTCGAGGATCTGCTCAACGCAGCCAGGGCCGAGGGCAAATGCCCCCCGGTCGTGGAAGCGGTGTGGCGCGACATTGGCAAGGTGAACGTCGCCCAGCTGAAAGCGCTGATTGACAAGACACCTGGCAACCCGGCGCTGGCTGGCTTGAGCCAGACCGTTGGTAAGAAGCTGGACAAGGTTGACCCGAATGCCGCCGCGACCGCTGAAGAAGTGGCCATGTGCGCAAACATGGGTTTGACGCTGGCGCAATTCCGCTCGGGCACAGCTGCTGTGGCCGTGTAAATCCAAAACCTAACTACCAGGAACAAACATGACAGCTATTGCAACTGAACGCGATACCACCCGCCGATTGGGTAACTTCTCGGCGCACGGGGTGCTGGCGGCAGCCAGGGTGCTGGCCGGCACGATGGTGGCATTGACCGCTGCGGGCTATGCCCAGGGCGGCGCGACGGCCCTCAATCTGAAATGCGTGGGCATGGCCGACGCTACCGCCGACAACACCGCTGGCGCCAGCGGCGACATCAAAGTCACCGCTCGGCGCGACGGCTGGTTTCGCTTTGCCAACAGCGCTGCAGGTGACTTGATCACCATCGCGGACACGGGCAATAGCTGCTACATGGTTGACAACCAGACCGTTGCCAAGACGGACGGCGGCGCGACGCGCAGTGTTGCCGGAAAAATCCGCGACATCGATGCCGGTGGCGTTTACATCGAATTTCTGTAACCCCTTTCTCAACTCCTGGAGCAATTAATGAAAAGTATCTTTAGCCGGACCGGCTTTCTGTCGGTCATCACTTTGGCAGCGCTTGGTGCTTGCCTGCTGATTGCCGGGCACAACCCCGCGCATGCCGCGCATGCCCTCGCGCTCACTGCACAGGCATTGCCTGTGCACGGCGATGCCTGGCTGGCTGTGGGCTTTGGTGGCCTGACCATCACGCCGAGCAACCTGGCGCTGCTCAAGCAGGGCTTTAACGCGGCGTTCAAAGGCGCGTTTACGGCAGCGGTCCCCATGTGGGACAAGATCGCCATGAAGGTGCCTTCGACCACGGGTGAAGAGGTCTATGCCTGGCTGGGCGCAAACACCAAGCTGCGCGAGTGGGTAGGCGAGCGGGTGTTTCAAAACCTGAAGCTGCACCGCTACAGCATTGCCAACAAGACGTTTGAAAGCACCGTGGCCGTTCCGCGTGAAGCTATCGACGATGACCAGTACGGCACCTACACCCCGCTGATGGCCATGATGGGCCAGGATGCCAAGCTGCACCCCGATGAGCTGCTGTTCAGCCTGATCGCTGCAGGCACCTCGACTATTTGCTACGACGGCCAGTACTTCTTTGACATTGACCACCCGGTTGGCCTGTCTGGCCAGGAAGCGAACGTCAGCAACTACCAAAGCGTTGGCGGCAACAACCCCTGGTATCTGCTGGACATGAGCAAGGTGCTTAAGCCCTTTATCTTGCAGATGCGCCGTGAGTACGCCTTTGTCGCCAAAACCAGCCTGACCGATGACAGCGTGTTCGACAAGAACGAATACATCTTCGGTGTTGATGGTCGTTTGAACGTTGGCTTTGGCCTGTGGCAGCAAGCCTATTGCAGCAAGGCTGCGCTGGACGTGGCTGGCTACGGCGCTGCACGCCAGGCCATGATGGGCTTCAAGGCTGACAACGGTCGCCCCCTGGGCATCACGCCCAACCTGCTGCTGGTTGGCCCGAGCAACGAAAAGGCCGCGCTGGACGTGGTGACTGCCGAACGCCTGGCCAACGGCGCAAGCAACGTTTACCGCGACACCGCTGTAGTGGTGACCTGCCCCTGGTTGCCTTAAGCGGCCAGCCCATCGACTGAAGCAACACAAGAGAAACACATGGCTACTGCTAAACAAACAAAAGCCGCTGGTGCGGTTGACAAGGGCTTGAAGGTCACTTCACGGCCCGACACCTTTCGCCGAGGCGGCTTTAGCTTCACGGCGGAAGCCCGCGTGATTGCGCTGAGCGACATGACGCCAGAGCAATACGAGCAGATCGTGGCCGAGCCGATGCTGGTCAGCCAGGTGGTGGATATGCCGCCCGCTGAAGCTGAAACCGAGCAGAAATAACTCACTACCCAAGTAGCGAAGCAAAAAGGGCGGTGGTAGACACCACCGCCCTTTTTTTGAGGTTTCAGGCATGTCGCCATCCACAGGCTGCATCCCTTAAAGCTTAAAAACACATGACCTACGCGACCGCCACCGCCCTGCTGACCCGCTTTGACGCCGCTGAGATTGCCCAGCGCGTTGACCGGGGTGTGCCGCGCCTGGTGACTTCGGAGCTGTTGACGTTGGTGGCCGGCAATGGCGACGTGAGCGCCTTTACGGCGGCTGAAATAGCCAGGGCTGCTACTGGCATAGGCGTGGTGCAGCGCGCCCTGCAGGACGCTGACGACACCATCAATGGCTACCTCAGCGCCCGCTACACGCTGCCGCTGAGCCCTGTGCCTGCGGTACTGGAGCGCGTGGCCTGCGAGCTGGCCCGCTTCTATTTATACGACGACCAGGTGACCGATCTGATCAAAGACCGGCATGCGGCAAATATGAAGTGGCTGGCCGAGGTGAGCAAGGGCACGGTTAGCCTGGGCGCGGACGCCGTCACGGGCGTGCAACCAGTGAGCAGCGCGGGTGCCGAGCTGGTGAGCGGTAGCACGGTATGGAAGCGCCAGGACAGCAAGGCCTTTATATGACAGTTGCAGTCGAAGCCCATATTGAAGGCCTTGCTGCCCTGGGCGCAGGCCTGGAGCGCATGGCTGCCCTGGGTGAGCGGCCACGGCCCATTTGGGAAGCCATTGGCAACTATGGCGAGACCAGCACAAAATTACGGTTTGTCCGAGGCATTGATCCAGACCGCAAGCGCTGGATACCCAGCATACGGGTGCGTCAAGGCGGTGGGCAAACACTCCGGCTTAAAAACCGTTTGATGGACAGCATTACCCACAACTCGACCAACAGCGGCACGGCCTGGGGCACCAACGTGGTCTATGCGGCGATTCACCAGTTTGGCGGCACCATTAAAGCCAAGGGCAAAAACCTGCGGTTCAAAATTGGCGGGCGGTTTGTGTCTGTCAAGAAAGTCACCATACCCAAGCGCAGCTTTGTGGGCGTGAATGCCGATGACGCGGGCGACATCCTTCATGTGGCTCAGCAGGAAATTGATAAAGCTGCACGCAACCGGGGGGCTGCATAAATGCTGGCTCTGCACGAAAACGCCTTAATTTGCGCGCTGCAAAACCACCGGGACATCAAGGCCCTAGTGCGCACCGTTGACAGCCTGCCCAAGCTGATTGGTGAAAAGCTGCTGGCCCGATATGTGGCCGACGCACCGGCGCTGTACGTGGTGCCGGGGCGAATAACCGTGCGTGACGACGATGCCTTCCTTGAATTTACCGTGGCGGGCATTGTGCGCAATGTGGCTGGGCAGGCGCAGGCGCGCAAGGGCGACGGCATTGATATTGGCTGCGACCACCTGTTGGCGCTGGCCATTCGCGCCATAAACCGCCAGCGCCTGGGCAACTGCAACTGGGCCTTGGCGACCGCAGAAATGGCTGACGACGACTTGTTTGACCAGGCGGGTATATCGGCCATTGAAATGAGGTTCATCAGCACCGCCGTGCCGCTGGATGCTGACTTTGGCGAAGCCCAGCTGGCCGAGCTGGATGACTACAAGACCTTTCATGCCGACGTTGATATTGCGCCGCAAGAAAGCGATGCAGAGCATGCCAAGTGGCTGCAAACGCCGCCCGATTTTTCAACCAGCACGCCTGACATGCAGTTGGACGTGCAACTAGCCCCATAACCCAGCAACCCAACACACACCAGGAGCAACCCCATGATCGGACGCATTTTTATCAAACCCGCAACACTGCCAGAAGGTGAGCCCATGAAGGTGCGCAAGCCGGTTAATGGCCACCTGGCGCTTGATGGCGAGTGGGTGAACCCAGAGAGCTACTGGCAGCGCCGTTTGAATGATGGCGACGTGGTGGTTGCCGAGCCATCTGCAGCGCCTGCCCCGGCCCCTGCGCCGACGGTCAGCGAAAGGGCCAGCAAGCAGGCCGCTTCAAGCAACGCTTAAAGACACTTTTAACCCCATTTTTCTGGAGCTTTCATGCCGGACAACATCACGTTTAATACCATCCCGATCGACATTCGCACTGGCGGGCAATTTGTTGAGATTGACAACAGCAAGGCCCTGGGCGGTGCGCTGATTGCGCAGGCGCGGCGCATGCTGTACGTCGGCAACAAGCTGGCCACCGGCACGGCTGCGGCGAACACGCTGCAGCGCATCAATAACCCGGCGGAAGCCGCCGCCTTTTTTGGCCGTGGCTCTGTGCTGCATGAAATGCTGCGCGGTGCGCGCCAGGTGAACAAAGAAACCGACATGTGGGCAATTGCCCTGGATGACCTGGTGGCTGGGGTACAGGCCAGCCAGACCCTGACGCTGACCGGCCCGGCCACCGGCGCGGGCACGCTGGCCTTGCGCATTAACGGCGAGCTGGTGAGCGTGGGTGTGTCCAGTGGCGACACGGCGACCATTGTGGCTGCGGCCATTGCGGCGGCTGTGACGGCATTTACAAACGGCCCGGTGACTGCTGCCAGCGCGCTTGGCGTGGTGACCTTCACGGCGCGGCACAAAGGTGTGTTTGGCAATGACATAGACATTCGGGTGAATTACCAGC
This sequence comes from Burkholderiaceae bacterium, assembly GCA_043785395.1. Classification (GTDB taxonomy): domain Bacteria; phylum Pseudomonadota; class Gammaproteobacteria; order Burkholderiales; family Burkholderiaceae_C; genus JAGOEY01. Next base: position 15,356 of record JAYVXE010000497.1, read on the forward strand.
TCGATGAGGTGCTGCCTGCTGGCTTGACGGTGGCGATCGCGGTGGGCGTGACGGGCACTGGCAACCCTGACGTGGGCACCGCGCTGGCCGCGATTTCCAGTGAAAGCTATTACTCCATCGTGGTGCCTTACAACGACATCACGAACATCGACAAACTGAAGGTCGAGCTGGCTAGCCGCTTTGGCGGCATGGACATGCGCACCGGCCACCTGTTTGCCGGCAAGGCGGGCACGCACGGCGCGCTGACCAGCTTTGGTGCGGCGCGCAACAACGTGCACGAAACCATGATGGGCGTGAAGCGCCCACCACAAGGCGCATACAACTGGGCGGCGCGCATGGCTGCAGTGGTGGAATTTAACGGTGCGATTGACCCGGCCCGCCCGTTTAAAACGCTGGAAGTACCCGGCTTGCTGGCACCAGACGATGCCGACCGCTTTACCCGGCCAGAACGCGAGCTGCTGCTGCGTGATGGCATCAGCACCTTTGAGGTGGCGCAAGACGGCACGGTGCTGATTGAGCAGATCATTACCACCTACCAAACCAACCCACAGGGCATTGATGACGTGAGCTACCTGATGCTGAACACCAAGTGGACAGCGGACTTTATGCGCTTTAGCTTTCGCGTTGACCAGGCGCTGGCCTTCCCGCGCCACAAGCTGGCTGATGACGGCACCAACTTTGACGAAGGCCAGGCGATTGCCACGCCGCGCCTGGTGAAAAGCGTGCTGATTGCTACGGCCCGCAAGCTGGAGAAGGTTGGCATTTTGGAGAACTTTGCGGTCTTCAAAGAAAAGGTGCTGGTGGTGCGCAGCCTGGTGGACCGCAACCGCATTAACGCCATCATTCCAGCCGACTGCGTGAACCAATACAACGTGTTCGCTGGCTCTGTGCAATTCATTCTTTAAGGGCTTTACAACATGACACAAGTAACAGGCCGGGTTTTTATTGCGCTGAACGGCCAGCGCATTCGCAGCAAAGAAGGCGCAAGCCTGGACACGGGCGGCATCGCCCGCGAGGCGGCTGTGAGTGATGCGGGTGTGGATGGCTTTACGGAGAAGATCACCGCGCCCAAAGTGGACTGCAAGATCAACCACACGGCGCAGACGCGCATGAGCGATATACAGGCCTTCAAAGACGGCACGCTGACCTTTGAAACCGACACGGGCCGCGTGTACACATTGACCGGCGCATGGTGTGGCCCGGCACCCAAGCTGGACAAGGGCGAGATCACGCTGGATTTTGGCGCGGTTGAGTGCATTGAGGGCTAGGCCAGCCGCTGCCTGCCCACAAGGCCACCTGCGGGTGGCTTTTTTAGCTGAAACACCTGGTTAAACAACTCTTAAATTCTGGAGAAACAGCATGGCAGACACCGTTATCAAGCAACTCAAAAAACCCTGGAAGGTTGGCGGCCAGGACGCTACCGACATTGAATTGCGCGAGCCCAATGTGCAGGACCTGGTGGAAGCCGAAAAAGAGGCGAATCCGGCAATTGGCCCACACGCCTTCAATGTGGCGCTGGCCTGCCGCACGGTGGTGCGGGCTGGCGCCTTTACCGGCCCGTTTGTGGCCAGCCAGTTCAACGCCATGTCGGCGCGTAGCTGGTATGTGGTGCGCGAGGGCATGCAGGAGGCCGAAGCGCTGGGGGAAGCCTAGCCGCCCGTGCCGCGCTGCTGCGCATGCAGATCGTGCTGATTGCGCGGGAGACGCACTGGAGCCGGGCCGAAATACTGGCCTTGCCTGCGGCTGAATTTAAAGCACTTGCAGAACTACTGAAGCCGAAACCGACATGAGCACCACCTATACCGTTGGCGTCAAGATTGACGGCTCTGCAGCTGGCCTGGCAAAGGCCAGCAAGGAGGCGTTGGCGCACACCAAGATGATGGGTGCGGGCATGGGCGATGAGTTCAGCAAAATGGCCAAGGCGCGCCGACTGCTGGGCGTGCGCGCCGAGGCGCAGATTCAACAAGAGATTTTAAAAACCAGGGCGGCTTATGTGGACCTGACGCGGGTCGGCACCATGAGTTGGAACGACCAGCGGCGCGCCGCCCAGGCGATGCGTGAAGAGGTCACCAGGCTGACCAATGAAATGGGCCGGATGACGACGCGGCAACAAGTCATGCGCGGCTTCAAGGGGGTGGCGGCGGTGGCGGGTGTGACGGCGGGCGCTGCGATGGTGCTCAAGCCCAAGATTGAAGCGACGATGGATGCTGACCTAGCGGTGCGCCACCTGGCCAACCTCGCCTATGGACTCGATGCGCGTGGCAAACAAACAAGCCAGGCAACCCGAAAGGCCGGGCTGAAAGACTTGAAGGAGATGATCACTGCCGCGACCGAATATGGTGGCGGCACGCGTGACCAGGCCCGCGAGACACTGAGCACCTATTTGGGTGTCGGCCAGTTCACGGCCAAAGAACTCAAGGATGGGCTGTTCAAGGAGACCATGCTGACAGCGAAAGCCACCAATACATCCCCGCAAATGCTGGCCAACCTGGCGAATAAAACCATTCCGGGCATGGGCTTTAAACCCAGCGATGCGAGCTGGATGTTTGGCGCTGCGACTTACGCCGGCAAGCGTGGCGGTTTTGAGCTTAAAGACATGGGCATGCACCTGCCTGAGCAAATGCCCTTTGCCCACGCGCTGGGCATGAGCGGGAAAAAGGATTTCTCAAAACTGCTGGGGCTGAACCAGGCGGCGTTTTTAACAGCCGGTTCACCCGACCAGGCGGGCGTGAATGTGAAAAACCTGCTGGAGCAACTATCGCTAAAACACACGGCAGACCGCTTCAAGAAGATTGGCATCAACTTGCCGGGCGAATTGGCCAAAGGGCGATTGAACGGGCTGGACGCGCTGGACGTGGTGGGCAACTTGCTCGATGGCCAACTGAACAAGAACAAAAACTATAAAAATCTGCAGCGCCAGGTGACAGACGCGAAGGATGGAACTGAGCGCAAGGCGGCGCTGGAGTCCATCATGCCCATCATTCAGGGCACCGAGATCGGCAAGCTCATTCATGAGCAACGGGCGCTGTTGGCCTTGTTCGGCATGCTGAATAATAAGGCCTTGATGACGGATGTCAGCAACAACGCCATCAATATGGGCGATACGCATAAGCGTGACTTTGAGTTAATCAAGGACTCGCCAGCCTTCAAGGTTGAGCAGGCTGAGAATGCGGCTAAATATGCCATGCAGCAAAGCATGGACAAACTGACGCCAGCCATTGGTTCACTGGCAGACGCGACGGCGGCGTTGTTTAAGCAGTACCCCGGCTACATGCAGGCGATCATTGCGGCAACCGGTGCGCTGGGCTTCCTGGCAACCGCTGCTGGTGCCCTGGCGTTTGCTGGCTTCAAATTGCCTGGTGCTGGCGTACCAAAGGTTCCTGGTAGTCCCGGCAGCCCAGGCTCGCCAGGCGCTATAGGCGCTGGTAGCAGTTCTAGCAAGCTTGTTGGCGGCTTGCGTGCCTTGGGTTGGGTTGGCGCTGGGATTAGCTTAGGCAGTGCGCTGTTCGGCACCAGCGACGAAGACCTGGCAACACTGGCCGCCGCCGATGCACGCAAAGCTGGCGGCGGTGGCAGCGGGACGCGTGGCCAGGGCTTTAACGACCCGCGCCTCATAGGCGGCGGCGCAGCAAGCGCTGCCGCCCTGGAGCAGTCGCTGCGCGCCAGCGAGGTCAAGGGTGAGATCACGGTGCTGGTCACTGCCGCGCCTGGTATCAGTGTGCAAACCAGTCTTAACAGCACCAACCCGCGCATACCGATGAAGTCGGCGCTGGGCCAAACCAATATGCAGGCGGGTAACTGATGGCTACGTGGAACAGTTGGCGCGATGACCTGGGGACCATCAAGCTGGCTGACGGTACCGAGCTGGTTGCGGGTTGCTTTAGGGGGGTGCCGTTTCGCACGGTGGCGGCTGAGATCAAGGTGGGCCGCCGCAATGTGGTCAATGAGTACCCGCAGCGTGATGTGCCGTATGTGGATGACCTGGGCCGCAGGGCGCGCCGCTTTGTGGTGGAGGCCTATGTTATTGGCGACTTCTATTTTGATGAGCGTGATGCGCTGATTGAGGCGCTTGAAACCCCTGGGCCGGGTGAGCTGATTCACCCGCGCTACGGCTCGCGCCGGGTGTCGGTCGAGGGCGACGTGGCGATTAAGGAAACGCCCGAGCAAGGCGGCATTGCGCGCATCACGATCACGTTTGTTGAAGACGGTTTAAACACCTTTCCCCAGGCCGTTGCCAACACCGTGGCTGAGGTTGAGGCGGCAACCAATGCGGCAGATGATGCCAGCCAGGCCTGCTTTGCCAAGGACTTTTCAGTCAGTGGGGCTAGCGTGCTGGCGAGCCAGGCTTTGAACGGCCTAAAGGGGCTGACGTCTACCGTGTCGGGTTTGCTGAAAATGGCGCGCCAGGTTACCAGTGTGGCTGGCCTGGCTGCGATTGTGGGGCTGGTGGGTAATCTGACCAGCAGCCTGGCGCAGCTGATACGCACGCCGGTAGCACTGGTGCAAAGCCTGCGCAGCATTTATGCCCAGCTGGTGCAGGAGCTGAGCCAGCCGTTGGCAGCGTTTGCTGAGCTGCAGTCGGTGTTTGGCAGCAATGCACGGTCGCCCGCCGTGGCGCTGGGTGGCTCGACGCTGGCGCGCAGCCTGAGCAACGATACCGCCAGGGCGGACCTGCAGCGGCGCTTGGCCCTGACTAACCAGGCGCGGATTTTAACGGTGGCCCTGACTGCGCAACAGGGCGCAACCGGCGCAGCGGCCAATACCGCCGTGATTGCGACCAGCGCCCAGGCCAAAACCCTGCGCGATGCTCTGGTTGCGCAAATTGATACTGAGCTGGAAGTAAACGACCCGCCTGCCGAGTTGGCCACGGCGCTGACCAGAGTGCGCGCCGCTGTGGTGCGCGACGTGGCTGCGCGGTCTGAGTTTTTGCTTAAAACGGCGACCTACACGCCGCTAACCGTGCTACCTGCCCTGGTGCTGGCGCAGCGCATTTACCAGGACGCAGGCCGCGCTGAGGAGCTGGTGGTGCGCAATGCCGTGGCCCACCCGGCGTTTGTGCCTGCCAGGGCGATGGAGATTTTGCTATGAGCGCGCATGACAACGATTGCACGCTGCTGGTTGGCGGCCAGGTGTATGGCGGCTGGACGGCCATTGAGGTGCAGCGCGGCATTGAACACATTGCGGGGGGCTTTGTGCTGCAGTTGACGACCCGCAACCCAGGCGTTGAGTCACCGTTGCAGTTGCGCGAGGGGCTGGCCTGTGAGGTGAAGCTGGGCGATGACGTGGTGATTACCGGCTACATCGATGAGTATGAAACCGACGACACGGCGACAAGTTCAAGCGTGCGGGTGCATGGCCGGGACAAGACGGGTGACCTGGTGGATTGCTCTGCTATTTACAAAACCGGGCAGTGGCGCGGCGCGCGCCTGGAGCAGATCGTTACCGACATTGCCTTCCCTTTCAAGATCACGGTGGTGGTTGCGCCCGGCACGGATACGGGGGAGGTCTTCAAGCGCTTTGCGCTGGAAGAAGGTGAGAAGGCTTTTGCCGCGATTGACCGGGCCTGCAGGCTGCGCGCTGTGCTGGTGACCAGTACGCCAGACGGCAACCTGCTGATCACCACGGCCAGCAGGGTGAGCAGCGGGGTGCAGTTGCTGGAGGGCTTGAATATGACCAAGTTCAACAGCAAGCATAACTGGAAGGAGCGCCACAGCGAGATCATCATTAAAGGCCAGGTGCCCGGTGATGACCATGAAAACGGCGCTGCGGCGGCGCACCTGAAGGCGAGAAGTCAGGATGCAGAAATCAACCGCTACCGCCCGCTGGTGGTGATTGCCGAGCATGGCACCAGCAGCAAGTCAATGGTTGACCGGGCTGCGTGGGAGATCAAGGTACGGCTGGGCCGGGGCAAGCGTGGCGGCTGCACGGTGGTGGGCTGGCGCACCGGCACAGACGGCCAGGAAGGCGCGCTGTGGCAACCCAACACGCTGGTGCAGGTAACGAGCGCACGCATGGAAGTGGACATGGAGCTGCTCATCGTCAACTGCCACTACCACCTGGGCGCGCACGGCAAGATGACCGATTTGACGTTTGCCAGGCCAGAGGCTTTTGAATTGGTCGAGGGCATTGGCCGTAGCCGCTTGAATGCGAAGCTCAATGACAAGACGCAAAAAGAGAAACATAAAAAGAAGGACGGTTATGAGCCGCCCTGGTCTTTGAGCCCGCCAAAGGCCACGCCATGAGCGATAGCGCTACCAGCGCGCGCGTGCGCGGCATGATTTCCCGTGCCGTCACTGGCAAGGCAAATGATGCGACGACGATGCAGTCGCTACAGCTTGAGCTGTTCTCTGGCCAGGTGGCTGACGATGTTGAGCATTTCCAGCCCTACGGCTTGAGCAGCGTGCCGCACGCGGGTGCTGAAGGTATTGCCCTCGCGATTGGTGGCAGCACGGGGCACACGGTGGTCATCAATGTAGACGACCGCCGCTATCGTATTACTGGCCTGCAGGATGGCGAAGTCGCCTTATATGACGACCTGGGCCACAAGGTGCACCTGACCCGCGACGGCATTGTGATTGATGGGGCTGGCCAGCTAGTGACCATCAAGAACACGCCCAAGCTGCGCGTTGAGGCGGACATAGAGGCTACCGGGCAGATCAAGGACCTGTGCGACAGCGTTGCAGGCCGCACGATGGCGCAGATGCGTGCCACCTACACAGGCCACCACCACAACGAAAACAATGTTGCGGGTGGCCCAACGAGCACGCCGGGCGAGGCCGTTTAACGCAGAGGTGAGCGGCCAATCCGCTCGACCGCCCGGTTATCGGGCTGGAACAAACGAAGGAGAGAAATGATGTCGAATGAACAAGCATACTGGGACCAGATGTATCAAAACGCATGCGACCAGTCGCTGCCATCAGCAAGGTACAGGCCAGCGTTGTCTATCGACGGCGATCAGTGGTGTGCGCTGCACGGTGACAACCTGCAAGATGGCGTGGCGGGTTTTGGAAAAAGTCCAGAACTGGCCTACTGGAACTTCGACCGTCAATGGTGCAAGCTTCTGCTAGATAACTTCCACACACGGCCAATTAAAACAATTTAAAAGACGCATTAAGCCTGCTCACACAAACTGCTCAGATGGACTTAGCTCTTGTTTACGACCCCAAGCTGCAGGCGTTTGACCTGGCGCTTGATGGCGCTGATCTGGCGTCAGATGACACGCTGGCCAGCGCGGTGCTGGCATCGCTGCTGTGCGACCGCGTGGCTGAGTCCTATGAGGTCAAGTCTGGCGAAGACCGGCGCGGCTGGTGGGCCGATACCTATGCGGCGAACAGCCATAAAACCGGTTCGCGCCTGTGGCTGCTTGATCGTGAAAAGCAATTGCCCAGCGTGGTGCAGCGCTGCAAGCGCTATTGCGAAGAGGCGCTGCAGTGGTTTATTGATGACGGCCTGGCCAGCGCGATTACCGTGACGGTGTTCACGCCGCGCATGGGCTGGCTGGTGGCCATGATCAGGTTCGCGGTGAATAACTCGACGCGCAACTACCGATTTGAATTTGACGAAGCCCGGCAAGTCTGGCGCTTGGTTGGGGAGGGTTTGTAATGCCGGTTGAACGCCCGAACCTGCCGCAGATCATTGACCAGGGCGCTGCCGAGTTTGAAAGCCGCCTGCCTGGCGTGTTGGCGCGGGTGCGCAATAGCGTCATCGGGGTACTCAATCGGGTGATGGCGGGCGGCTTGAGCGCCCTGTACAAATACGTTGAATACCTGAGCGATCAATGGTGGCCTGACCGCTGCGCTGCTGAATTTTTGCCGCTGCACGGTGCGCGCTGGGGCAAGCCGCAACTGCCAGCAGCGCCTGCCATTGGCACAGCGCAATTTACGGGAATCAATGGCTCGGTGATTGCTTTGGGAACAGTGGTGCAGCGGTCTGACGGCGTGCAGTTCGTTACCACGGCTGTAAGTGTGATTGCTGCGGCTGTTGCCAACATCGCGGTCGTTGCGGCGGTGGCTGGCCAGAGCAGCAATGCGGTGATTGGTACGGCGCTGACTTTGATGACTCCGATCGCTGGCGTGAATGCCGTGGCCACAGCCCAAACGGCTTTGGCTGGCGGTGCCGACGTTGAGGGTATTGAGCCCTGGCGGGCTCGTATCATGGCGCGCATCCGCAAGCCCCCACAGGGCGGCGCTGACTTTGACTACGCGGCCTGGGCGTTGGAGGTGCCTGGCGTCACTCGTGTGTGGGTTGCGCCGCAAGAACAAGGGCCGGGCACGGTGGTGGTGCGCTTTGTGCGTGACGACGATGTAACCATCATTCCAGACGCTGGTGAGGTGGCTGCAGTGCAGACTGCCATTGATGCGCAGCGCCCGGTGACTGCGGCCACCTATGTATTGGCGCCGGTTGCCACGCCGCAGAACTACAGCATCCAGCTCATACCGGACACACCGGCTATACGCACTGCCGTCACGGCTGAGTTGGCTGCTTTGTACCGTCGTGAGGCTACACCTGGCGGCACCATGCTGATTAGCCATGAGCGCGAGGCGATATCCAGCTCGGCTGATGAGAATGACCATGTGTTGACCGTGCCTGCGGTCAACCAGGTGTACGCCACCGGCGCGCTGGCGACCCTGGGAGTCATCACATGGTTGTGACGCTGCAGGCCTGGCTGGCGGCGCTGCAGGCGCTGCTGCCGCCTGGCCGCGCCTTTACGCGTGAGCCTGACGGTGTTTTGTCGAAAGTGCTGGGCGCAATAGCCGCGATGTATTTGGCTGCACAGTTGAAGGTAGAGGCCTTGCTGGCGCAGGCTGACCCGAGGCATGCAAGCAGCATGTTGCCCGACTGGGAGGCGATGCTAGGCTTGCCTGACCGCTGCACGCCTTCAGGGCAAACCATTCTTGACCGCCAGCGGGCGGCCTATCAAAGACTGGTTGAGCAAGGCGGGCAGTCACGGTCTTACTTTATCGGATTGGCTGGGTTGCTGGGCGAGGCGGCTGTGACGATTACCGAGTTCAAACGCATGACGTGCAACAGCAATTGCAACTCTGCGCTCTATAGCCTGGCCGACGTATTTACCTGGCGCGCCAACATTCCACACGCCGCTTTAAATGTGCGGCTGATGAATTGCAACAGCAATTGCAATTCAGCGCTGCAGCAGTACACGCCTTCAACGATTGAATGCGCTTTTAAAGAGCGCAAGCCTGCGCACACCAGCGTCATTTTTGCTTACGCGCCTTAAGGAAAACACTATGCAACGCATCGCAACCGCAACCAAGTCCGTTGACCTTTTTGGCGCCGGTAAACACGGCTTCAAAGACGGCAATCTGGGCACTGGCGTGCTGCCGACTGACTTTGAGGCTTTGTTCTGCAATAACCTTCAAGAGGAATTGCTATCAATTATTGAAGAGCAAGGCATCGCGCCAAACTCTGGAGTACTCACACAAGTTCGCCAGGCCATCAAGCGCATGACGGGCGGCAATATCACCACGGTGAACGCGGCCAATAGCCCGTTCGCTTTGACCGCTGACAACGCTGGGTTGGTCATCATGGATGCGACGGCGGGCAACATCATTGCCAACTTGCCTGCGGCCAATGTGATTACTGCCAAGCTGGAGTTTAAGTTTGTCCGCAAAGACGCGACGGCCAACACGGCGACGGGCAATTGCGCCGGTGCCGATACGTTGGTGGGCGGTGCGGTCAGCTTCACGTTGAGTGGTCAGGGTGATTACCGCTGCCTCGCGGGTGACTCGACTAGCAAGTGGGCAACCACGGCAGTGCCTCTCGCAGCTATAAAGCAGATTCAGTCATTGACGGCGACGGTTGCCGCAAACGCTTTGACATTGGGCATTGCCGCTTCGCAGTTTGACTTTCGCAATGCGACGTTGGGCACAGGTACAACTACCACTGTGAGCTTTGGCGCGCTGTCTCTGGTGGTGCCATCTGGCGCAACTCTTGGCACCGTGAGCGGGCAACAAAGCCGTGTTATTCCCATCGTCATCAACAATGGCGGCGTTGCTGAACTTGCGGTTATCAATCTTTCAGGCGGAATTAATCTTGATGAAAGCGGTCTGATCAGCACCACGGCAATCAGCGGGGCATCGAATTCGGCCAGCGTTGCCTACTCGACTACAGCACGTGCCAATGTCCCTTACCGGATTGCTGGTTTTGTTGACTCAACGCAGGGGGCCGCTGGCACGTGGGCAACCCCGCCTTCGACAATTCAGGGCGCAGGCGGACTTGCCGCAAATTCGCTGGTTGGTGCGGGTACTGGCAAATGGGTAAATCGCACTGGCAGTCGCAGTCAGGGCGTGACTTACTACAACACTGACGGTGTTGAGCGGAAGGTCGCATTGCAGGGATCAACCGGGTCTGCAACCGATGAATTCTTGGCCACCATTGACGGAGTGCTTACCGTGCGGGGCGGCTACGCGGGCACGTCTCTTTACAGCACCATGTCCACCTTGTTCATTGTCCCTGCGGGTTCTTCCTACAGTGTCAATTCGATCGGCGGCAGCGTGTCCGTTTGGATGGAAGCCCGCTAACCCGTACATGTGGAAGGATTAAAAATGAAACACTTTAAAAAACCAGACGGCTCAATCCACGCCTTTGAGGATGACGGCTCGCAAGATCATCACATCACCGAAGATATGGCGCCAATCAGTGAGGCGGAGCTGGCCGTCATGCGGACGCCACCGTTGGCTGACCTCAAGCAAGCCGCCCAGTCGCGCATCGACGCACATTACGAGACCCTCTACCAACGCTCGGTGGTCAACAGCGCCATCGGTGCCGAATATGACGCGGCCTTCATGGCTGCCGACCGCTGGGTGAAGAACCCAACAAGCCCCGTGCCCGAGCGCGTCAAGGCGCTGGCCGAGAGCTACGGTGTGACAAATGAGCAGGCTGCAGCCGTAGTGGTGCAGAAATGGACCGAGGCCCAGGCGGTGGCCTTTGACCGGCGTGGCGCGGCGCGGCTGCGGGCCAAGCTGGCGGTCAGGCAAGCGGCTGACGGCGATGGCGTGGCCGCTGCAGAGGCCGCTGGCCGGGTTGCGATGGAGGCGGTGGTTTTCTCAATCTGAGGGTGCGTCATGAAAATCGTGTTCATCTACGGCAAGCCGATTAGTTCGTTTCTGACCAAGCTGTTTACCGGCTCGACCTGCTACCACGTTGGTTTCACCGATGGCGTGAAGTTCTGGGACATGAACAAGATTCGCCGTCGCCGCTTGTGGCCTGACCTATACCCGCCTGAGCGGGTGGTGTTGGCTGAGTGCCCGGTGTCCATCACGGCTGACTATCTTGACCTGCGACTGGACACCGATGATGCGGTCTATGGCACGGTCGATTACCTGCTTTTCAGCCTGCGCTGGTTTTACCACCTGGTGGGCAAGAGCACGCGTAACGCGGGTGGGGTGATCTGCTCTGAAATGGTGGCTGGCGACTTGAATAACAACGGCTGGCAAGAGCTGTATGCCGAGGTGCCGTCGCCTGCTGATCTGGAGTTGGCCATCTTGGGCCGCAAGGACGCGATTAAGCCGATTTAAAA
>JAYVXE010000498.1:0-9431 GCA_043785395.1 Burkholderiaceae bacterium
TCTCACCCAAGAGGTGAACGTGATCGAAGCAGAAAAATCCAATATCCATGCGGCGCTCCAGAAGAAAACAAGCGGTCAACTGCGGTTTCTAGGTTTAACAGGACTGGTGCAGCCGAGGGCTTAGCGGAGCAGTTGGTGCTCGATCAATTTTTTGCGCAGTGTGTTGCGGTTCAGGCCCAGCCATTCGGCGGCGCGCGACTGGTTGTTTTCGGCCTGTGCCATCACGACTTCCAGCAGCGGTTTTTCGACCACCCGTACCAGCATGTCGTACATGCTGTGTGGAACTTCACCGCCGAGGTCACTGAAATAGCGCTGCAAGCTGTCGCGCACGCACTCCTCGATACTTGTCGGGCTGATATTGCTCATGCATTTCTTTGGTTCATAGCGGCTGCTGGCACGGGGGTGCTGTAGGCAGGGGCCGGGGGTGGTGGCTGAGCCTCTTGGGACGCGCTTGGGGGCAAGGCGCGGCTGGCGGGGCGGTTTTCGTTGTGGGTTTGTGCAGCCGGCATGCGCTCCATGGTCTGCGCCAGCGCATCCAGGTAGTCCGCCACCGCCTGCGACTGCTGTTGGCAGTCGTCCAAGGTGTTCATGTGGGCACGAAAAACCTCGGCGCCTGGCAAATCCCTTACGTACCAGCCGATGTGCTTGCGCGCCGTGCGAACCCCGGAAAAAGCACCGTAGAGCGTGTAATGGTCTTGCAAATGCGCCAGTAAAAGCTTGAGCACTTCGGCCACCAAAGGCGGCCTCATGTGCTCGCCGGTGGCCAGGAAATGTGCTATTTCGCGAAAAATCCAAGGCCGGCCTTGGGCCGCACGGCCAATCATCAAGGCATCGGCGCCGGTGGCGGTGCGCACTGCCTGGGCTTTTTCTGGGCTGTCAATGTCGCCATTGGCCACCACCGGTATGCGCACCGCCGCCTTCACTGCGGCAATGGTTGCGTACTCGGCTTGGCCTCGGTAACCCTGCTCGCGGGTACGGCCGTGGACGGTGAGCATTTGCACGCCCGCAGATTCAAACTGGCGCGCCAGTGTGACGGCGTTTTTCTGCGCCTGGCACCAGCCGGTGCGCATTTTCAGCGTCACCGGCACGCCGTGTGGGGCGCAGGCCGCCACCACCGCCTCGGCAATCGCCAGCGCCAGTGGCTCGTCTTGCATCAGTGCTGAGCCGGCCCATTGGTTGCAGACTTTTTTGGCAGGACAGCCCATGTTGATGTCGATGATTTGTGCGCCGTGCCCGATGTTGTGGCGCGCCGCCTCGGCCATCATGGCGGCGTCCGTGCCGGCAATCTGCACGGCAATCGGGCCGGGCTCGCCTTCGTGGTTGACGCGCCGGGACGTCTTCAGGCTGTGCCACAGGTCACGCCGCGAAGTCACCATCTCGCTGACCGCGTAGCCAGCCCCCAGGGCCCGGCAAAGTTGGCGAAAAGGCCGGTCGGTCACCCCTGCCATCGGCGCGGCAAAAAGCGTATTAGCCAAAGGAATAGAGCCGATGAACATGGCACGAAAGGCTGGGCGAGCCGGGGCTGAAAAAACAGGATGCGATTGTATCTGCTTAAAATTTCAGCAGCAATAAGGCGCTCCAAACTGCCGCCAGCGCTGCTGGGCTGCCTATGTGCTACCTATACTTGCGACCCATGCAAGCCTGGATCGACTCCGTACTGGCGCTGCTCGCGTTGCCCGAATACGGCCTGAGCACGCTGTTCTTTGTCGCCTTGCTGTCGGCCACACTGCTGCCGCTGGGCTCGGAGCCGGCCCTGTTTGGCCTGCTTCAGCTCAACCCCAGTTTGTTTTGGCCCGCCATCGGTGTGGCCACCCTGGGCAATACGCTGGGTGGTGTGTTGACCTGGTGGATGGGCTATGGCGCGGCGCGTGTGGCCGATAAGTACCAGCACTCCCGCCAGCATGGCCGCGCCCTTGGCTGCTTGCAACGCCTGGGGCCGAGGGCTTGTTTGCTGAGTTGGCTGCCGTTGCTCGGAGACCCTCTGTGCGCTGTGGCCGGCTGGTTGCAATTGCCATTTTGGCCCTGTGTGGTCTATATGGCGCTCGGCAAGCTGCTGCGCTATCTGACCTTGACGCTGGTCTTGCTGGCGCTGTGGCCGGCGTGATGCCGCTGGTGCGTGACAGTGGCGGGGCTGTGCGGTGGTGGCTGGTAAAATCGGCGCGCGACCGTCTCGACCTGGGCCGCCTGTGCTCACCAGGACGCCCGCTGGCGCCTAGGCGCAAGTCGTACAAGCGCACTGTCGCGCTGCTTTGATCGTGTTTGTTTGCCCATGGATTACCCAGGAAACCTTTTTGTCGTTGCAGCCCCCAGTGGTGCGGGTAAGTCGAGCCTGGTCAAGGCTTTGCTGGAGCTTGATTCGCTGGTTCAGCCCTCGGTGTCCCACACCACGCGGGCACCACGGGGTCAAGAAAAACATGGCCGTGAGTATTTTTTTACCTCCGCCCAAGAGTTTGACGCGATGGTGGCTGCCAACGTTTTCTTGGAGTGGGCACAGGTGCACGGACAGCGCTACGGAACCTCTAAAAAGGCGATTGAAGAGCGCATCGCAAGCGGCGCCGATGTCATTTTGGAAATTGATTTCCAGGGCGCCATCCAGATCAAGCAGGTTTTTACCAATGCCGTGCTGGTCTTCATCCTGCCCCCGAGCTGGGAGGAGTTGCGCTCTCGGTTGGAGCGGCGCGGCGAGGATTCGCCTGAGGTGATTGAGTTGCGGCTTAAAAACGCAGCGCCTGAGATGGCGCAAGCCCATTTGTTTGATTTCGTTATAATCAACGAGCTTTTTGACCGCGCACTCTTCGACCTGAAGGCTATTGTCCATGCGCAGCGGCTCAAATTTTCCGCCCAGTGCCGGGCCCGGGCCGATACCTTCGCATCGCTTCACATCCCCTCGCCATGACCTGCGCCAACCCCCACGGTGCGCGTTGTCAGAATTCGTCAAAACCAGGACTTACGCAAAACCGCCTTGGCGTCGTTTTTTTTCTTGCCGTACCAGGTGTACTGTCTGCGAAAAAATGCCTAGCCAGGTCAATTTTGCGTAAGTCCTAAAAACCATAGCTGGCGCCAAAGTAGCAATGTTTGCGCAAGTCCTTGTCCTATTTTCAGAGAGCTTCCCATGGCCCGTATCACCGTAGAAGACTGCCTTGTGCACATCCCCAACCGCTTTCAACTGGTGCTGGCCGCGACCTACCGCGCCCGCATGCTCAGCCAAGGCCATGCCCCCAAGATCGAGAGCAAGAACAAGCCCGCAGTGACCGCTTTGCGTGAAATCGCAGCTGGCAAAGTTGGCCTGGAGATGCTGAAAAAAGTTCCAGGTTAAGTTTTGCCTTGCCGCTGGTGCGTGCTGCCTGCACGGCAGTGCGCCATCTTGCATACCTTGCATACCGTAGACGGGTTTGCCCACGCCCCTCAAAAAGCACAGCAGACCGTGCTTTTTGAGGGGCGTTTGCCGTACCGGGAATGGCCACGGTAATATGAAGGAATGAGCGCGCTGTTGATCCCTCCCTCTATGGCAGCAGTCCAACCGCAGGCGGCCAGCACCGCCCCGGTTCGCAGTGCTGCGGCTGCGAATGCTGCGGCCGCCAGTTTTGCTGCGCTGACCGCCAGTTTGGACTACCTGGACCCGGACGGGGCGGAGCAGGTTCGTTTGGCTTACCGTTTTGCCGATGAGGCCCATTTAGGCCAGTTTCGCAACAATGGCGAGCCCTATATCACCCATCCCACAGCGGTTGCCGCCCAGTGCGCCGCCTGGAAGCTGGATGCCCAGGCCTTGATGGCCGCCTTGTTGCACGATGCGATGGAGGACTGCGGGGTCACCAAGGCCGAGTTGATGGAGCGTTTTGGTGTGCCGGTTGCCGAATTGGTCGACGGCCTGACCAAGCTCGAAAAATTACACTTTAATACGCGGGAAGAAAACCAGGCCGAGTCGTTTCGCAAAATGCTGCTTGCCATGGCCCGCGATGTGCGGGTGATCCTGATCAAGCTTGCCGATCGCACCCACAATATGCGCACCATGTCCGACATGCCGCGCGAAAAGTGGGCTCGAATTTCGGCTGAAACACTGGAGATTTACGCGCCTATTGCACACCGTTTGGGCCTGAACCAAACCTACCGCGAACTCCAAGACCTGGCGTTTCGGCACCTGCACCCCTGGCGCTACAGCACCTTGTCCAAGGCGGTCACCAAGGCCCGCAATCGGCGGCGCGATTTGGTGCAAAAAGTTCAGACCGATGTCGCTGCCGTGTTCAGCAAGTTCGGCATGCTGGTCAGGCTGGCTGGGCGTGAAAAAACCCTGTATGCGATCTACCAAAAAATGCTCGAAAAGCACCTGAGTTTTGCCCAGGTCACCGATATTTATGGTTTTCGCGTGATCGTTCCAAGCGTGACCGACTGCTACACCGCGCTGGGGCTGCTCCACCAGATGTACAAGCCCGTGCCGGGCAAGTTCAAGGACCATATTGCCATCACCAAGGTGAACGGCTACCAGTCGCTGCACACCACCTTGGTCGGCCCCTCCAGCGTCAACATTGAATTTCAAATGCGCACCGAGGAGATGCACGTCGTTGCCGAATCCGGCATCGCCGCGCACTGGCTCTACAAGGCCAAGGATACGGGCCGTGTTGCGGCCGACCGACTGGGTACGCAGTGGCTGCAGTCGCTGCTCGACATCCAGGACGAAACCCGTGATGCCGCAGAGTTTTGGGACCATGTCAAAGTCGATTTGTTCCCCGATGCGATCTATATCTTCACGCCCAAGAGCCAAATTTTGGCCTTGCCGCGTGGTGCCACGGTGGTCGATTTTGCCTATGCCATCCATAGCAATGTGGGCGACCGTACGGTTGCCGCCAAAATCAACGGCGAGCAAGCACCACTGCGCTCGGAGCTTAAAAATGGCGATGTGGTCGAGATCATCACGGCGCCCACGTCGGCGCCCAACCCGGCTTGGCTGGGTTTTGTGCGGACGGCCCGGGCGCGTTCCAAAATTCGCCACTATCTGAAGACCTTGGCCCAAACCGAGTCTGAAAGCCTGGGAGAAAAGCTGCTGACACAGGCGCTGCGTGCCGAAGGCATGGCCGAGCTCCCCGGCGTTGAGGGCGCGTACCTGCCGCTGTGGGAGAAGTTGCTGCGCTTTACCAGCAACAAGTCACGCAGTGAGTTGCTGACCGACATTGGCCTGGGCAAGCGTATTGCCAGCATTGTGGCCAAGCGTTTGATGCTTTTGCTCATGGCCCATGGCCAAAAACCCGACGCACTGCTGCTGACCCGCGAGCGCTATACCTCGCATGAAAACGTCTCGCAGGGCGCGGTGATTCTGGACGGCAGTGAAAACGCCTCGGTGCAGTACGCACAGTGCTGCCGCCCGATACCTGGCGATAGTTTGGTCGGCTACCTGGGCCGGGGTGAGGGCTTGATGGTGCACACCTGTGCGTGTTCGGTAGCGGTGCGTTTGCAGCATCGGGACAGCGAACGGTTTATTGCCGTTGATTGGTCCGATGAGCCGACCCGGCTCTTCGAGACGGGTTTGAGCATCACGGTGACCAACCGCAAAGGTGTGCTGGCCCGGGTTGCGGCTGATTTGGCCCGCTCCGAGGTGGATATCACCAAGGTCGACATGGGCGAAGAAGACAAGCAAGACACCGCCGAGCTGCGTTTTGTGATTGCGGTGCGCGACACTGCGCACCTTGATGCAGCACTGCGCAACCTCAAGCGCACGGCCTCGGTCTTGCGGGCACAGCGCATTGAGCCGCATCCCTAGGAGCCTGTCGGATTTGTCGGCTGAGCGCACCCAGGTGCGATAAGAATAGAGTCGGCCAACGAAAAAGCCCTAGAACATTGCTGTTCTAGGGCTATCCATATGGTGCGGCTGGCAGGAATTGAACCCACGACCCCTTGGTTCGTAGTTTTCCAGCCGCCGCTAAGTCATTGATATAGATAGAACCCGGGCCGACCGTTCCAACCAGTTCGGCACTGTTCTGCATTGTACTTAGGGGGCCAGTCCCCCAAAAGTCCCAAGCTAGGGAGCCTTCTACGACGCTCCCCCTGTCCGGCCCGCCTCAAACGCGGCCCGGAGCGCTGCCTCTATTCCCCACACCGATACGTCATGGAAGTCCAACCCGTCAGAATTCTGCCGGGCAAGGGTGACCACGCGAAGGTGCTGGCGCGCAATGGCCTCCAGCAGTTCCAGGGATACGGGGGCAGCGGTGGGGGTGGTTGGTGTGTGCATGGCTTCAGTAACGCTCTGGTGCGCGGCAAAGTCAACGACCGACGCGAGTCTCACCACGCCAGTGTCTGACACTCAAAAAAGCCCGGCCGGTTCGGCCAGCACATCCCAGCTGAAAATCAGCAACTCGGTCCGGTCCACCGCTTTGCCACCACCACCCACCTGGTACGAAATGGGCACCGTCTCCATGTGCAGCCCCGCAAATGCCGCGCGGACGTCCGGGTGGTCGTTGAGGCTGATGATGGCCTTGCCCTTGATGCCACGCACCGTCGCAGCCATGGCTTCGTACTGGGGCCACTCGAACGGCACGCCGTAACCTTCCGTCTCCCAGTAAGGTGGGTCGAGGTAAAACAGGGTGTGCGGCCTGTCGTAACGCTTGATGCAGTCCTGCCAGTCCAGGCGCTCGATGTACGCGCCCGTCAACCGCAGGTGTGCGCTGCTCAGCGTTTCCTCTAGCCGCAGGAGGTTGACCGTGGGCGCTGCGCAGGTGGTGGCGGTGCCCCATGTCTGGCCCTGCACCCGGCCACCGAAGGCCTGGTGCTGCAGGTAGTAGAACCGGGCGGCCCGCTGAATGTCGGTCAACGTCTCCGGGCGCGTGATCTGCGCCCACTTGAACACCTCGCGGCTCGACAGTGCCCATTTGAACTGCCGTACAAATTCCTCCAGGTGGTGCTGCACCACCTTGTACAGGTTGACCAATTCACCGTTGATATCGTTGATGACCTCCACTTCGGCGGGTGGGCGCAGGAAGTACAGCGCTGCGCCCCCAGCAAACACCTCGACGTAACAGGTGTGTGCGGGAAAGCGGGGAATGATGTGGTCGGCCAGGCGGCGTTTGCCCCCAAGCCACGGGATGATCGGGTTTGCCATAGTGGGCTCCAATGTGTTGATACACTGCCCCGGCCTGTACAGGTGTTCGGGGCCTTGGCTGGGCTCACAGGCACGTTCTGTGGGTTTGGTGGCCTGCGGGGTGCTAGTAACACCTCACAGGTCGCCTCGTTCTTTTTTGCAGCTACTGCGGCGGCTTTTCGGCCAGCGCAGCGGCCCGGCATATGCGGTACTGCCCCGCCACCTCGATCAGCTTGAGGGTTGTGGCGCCAAAGTCGTCACTTTCCAGGGGCGACAGTTCCGGGCAGCTTGCGATCACCAGGGCGCTGGGATCGCCCGGTGATGGCCGCGTTGACGCGATCGAGCATGCCGTCAACATGGCGGCAATCGCCATACACAACATGCTCACGTACAACGGTCTCAGCCTTCTGGTACACGGTGGTGTTGATTGGCTGGATCTTGGCGATTTCATCAGCGGCCCCTTTCTGCGCGGCTTCGCGCGTCTGTCTCACAACGTCGTCATCGCGCACATTGCGCGCAGTGATCTGGTCCCCTCCCACGCCGGTGCCGTACCAAAAGGCACCGCCCAGGGAGCCCGCCCAACCAACGACCAGCGCCAACAAAACCCAAGGGTTGAGCAACATGTCAAACCCCCAGCCCTTGCATGTACCGCCAGCGCGCTGACAGCGGCACCGTCGCGCGGACGTGCGCGCGGTTGATGTCAAACGCCGACTGGCCGTAGCCTTGCCACTTCTGGCGGGATTTGTTGCTGTGCAGCTCGGCGTGGCCGAACCACTGGTTCGGGTCACAGCCGGTGGTCAACTTGCACAACTGCCGGTCTTGCTCCAGACCGCCACGCCCGCCGTTGTATTCGGCGTCACACATCGCCAGGCGGTTGATGTCATCCATGGCCTTGGGCATGCGTAGGTGGCACTCGCGCAGCTTGAGCAGCGCGGCCCGCGTGCCCAGGTCTTCGCGCAGATAGACGTTTTGCCAGCTAAATTCACGCAGCGCCTCGGGGTTGAGTGCCCGCGTTTCGGCCAGTGCGTCAAAGCGCAGCGTGCCGTCGGCCCGCCATGCACGGGTGACCTGGAACAGCCCTGCGCCCTCTTCCCGCTTCGTCTTGAGCTGGGCCTGGGTGGTGAGGCACTTGCTGTGTGTGGCGCTGATGCAGCTTTCTTTGTACGCCAGCGCGCCCAGGTAGGAGCGACGCGGCATGGTGGGGTGGTAGCGCTCAATCTCGCTGGCAAACACCGGTGCGAGCTGCTGCATGCGCGGATGCACGTCCTGCGCGTGCGCAAAGCCCGATAAGCCGAGGAATAGCGCAGCCATGAGGATGCACACGCCCAGGAACACCTGCCCCGCCCCGTTGGCGCTCTCCATGGCTTTTCGGTAGACCTCTGACAGCTTGACGTAGTCCAGAAGTGCAGTGCGCCCGCTGTGCGTCAGTGCCAATGCCACAGCGGACCACGAGATGGCCGCCATCTTGGTCAGCGGGCTGCGCCAACCATCCGGGCTCAAAAATGCCATCACGGTGATGGCCAGCAGCGGCAGGGGCAGCAATGCCCAGTAGCGCCAGCGCTGCCAGATGGACTTGGGGGACAGGGGATGCATACAAAAACTCCTTGCGAGCGGACAACAAAAAGCCCGCCGGTGTTGCCACGGGCGGGCGCTGGGGGAAACGGGTGAAATGAGGGCTAGATATCAATGCTCTCAAAGGGCAAATTGGGTGCATCGCCAGTGATGGCACTTCCTTGCAAGAAGACGCGATCGTCAGTGACGCTACCCAGTGGGTTACGTACGCGGGTAATGCCACCACCGGGCAGCGTCACGGTCGCAGTGCCGTCGCTATGCACCGTCGTCACGGTTCCGACGAGCAGCGGGGCCCCTGATCCCATAACGCCCGGCAGAAGACCAGCGATACGGCGAAAAAGATTCGTGGTCATAGGTGGCGCTCCAATGTCACGGTTTGCTGGACCACGGGCGCGCCACCAACGTTCAGGTTGATGCTGCGGACCAAGCCGCGCCAGGTGATCGAGGGCTCAATCAATTCGACCAGCTGGTTAATCTGCAAAACGCCCGGCAACCCTGCACCGGTCAACACTGGCATGGTCAACGGCTGCATTACCACGGTGCCACCTGCACCAAGCACCGCCCGACCACGTTGTCGGGCGGCATCGGCGTGGGTAATCAAAGCATCGGTTATGAGTGGCGCCAACACATCCCCAGCAGTACCAGCACGCCGGACGTGGCCGACGATGCCCTGCATCAGCCCACTGACGTACACCGCGTTGTAGCCAGGTCGAACTGACGGCTGCAGCGAATCGCTCTCCACCACCGCAAGTGGCATCTGCACATCGGGCGTACCAGCTCCCCACTCCCAGGG
>JAYVXE010000499.1:0-9423 GCA_043785395.1 Burkholderiaceae bacterium
TCCCGAAAGAATTCGATCTGCCCGGCACCGACGCGCTGATGCGCCGCGAGGGCAACCGGCTGATTCTGGAGCTGGCGGCGGATCGGCCCAAGAAGGGCACCGTCGCGGCGCTGGTTTTTGCACTGGACGAAATTGCCAAGCTGGGCCCGTGTGAGGATGCATTTCCAGACATTGGAGATGAGGGGCTTTTGCCTTTGGATGACATTGATTTTGGTGACGATGCGCCATGACAACAGGCACCACCTTCCTGCTCGATACCAACATCATCAGCGCCTTGATGAAAGACCGCTCCGGCACCGACACTGCGCGTGTGCGCGCATGGGGGCTGCGCACGCCCGACTGCACACTGGTCACCAGCGTCATCGTGCAATACGAGCTTCTTTTTGGCCTGGCCCGACATGGGTCTGTGCGCCTGCAGGCTGCGTTTGATATCCACATGCAAAACCTGGTGGTGCTTCCGCTAGACGCCGCCGTTGGCACGCACTACGCAACACTACGCGCCCACCTGGAACAAGCTGGCACGCCCATCGGTGCCAACGACAGCCTGATCGCCGCCCATGCCTTAGCCCTCGGCGCCACCCTCGTCAGCGCCGACGCCGAATTCACCCGCGTGCCCGGCCTGCAGGTCGAGAACTGGTTGCAGCCAGCATAAATTTCAAGCGTTTTAGGCTTCTAGAGCCCGCTGCACCTGCGCAAGTAGCTATAAAAAAAGAAGTAAGCAATGAAAACAGAACTTGTCCAAAGCCTCACATCGAACTTTGAAGCACATGCCCAACACACCGAGGACGGCGTGGAGTACTGGCTGGCACGGGACATTCAGCACCTGCTGGGTTATGCCAAATGGGAAAACTTCCTGAACGTTGTGTCGAAGGCAAAAATCGCCTGCGAAGTTTCAGGACAGCAGGTGGACAACCATTTTCCTGACGTCAGGAAAATGGTCGGCCTTGGCTCTGGCAGCCAACGTGACGTAGAAGACATCATGCTCACCCGATACGCCTGCTACCTCATCGCACAAAACGGTGATCCCAAGAAGCCCGAAATCGCCTTTGCACAAACCTATTTCGCCATCCAGACCCGCAAAGCAGAACTCATCGAGCAACGCCTGCTGGACGCTGAACGCGTAGCCGCACGCAAGAAACTAACGACGACCGAAAAAGACCTCTCAGATGTCATTTTTGAACAAACGGGCGGCAACAACGACTTTGCCGTCATCCGCAGCAGAGGCGACCAAGCCCTGTTTGGCAAAAGCACACAGGCCATGAAAGCCCAGTGGAAAGTGCCTGACACACGTCCGCTGGCAGACTTCGCCCCCACCATCCTTCTCAAGGCGAAAGACTTCGCGACGGAAATCACCATCTTTAACGCACGCCAACACGGCATGCACACACAAGACTCCATCTCGCAAGAACACGTCACCAACAACAGCGCCGTTCGCCAGACCCTGATCCAACGCGGCATCCGACCAGAAAACCTGCCCCCTGACGAAGATGTGACAAAACTGGAACGCCGACTTGCCAGTGAAGACAAGAAAACCTTGAAAAACACCCAAGCACTTGGCCATAAAAACACCAAAGATTGACACCGAGCCATGTCCAACCCCATCCTCAACGCCCCCACGCCCAACCAGACCAAGCTGGAGTTGCTGCGCCAACACTTCCCCCAGGCCATCGAGTGCGACGCACAGGGCCGCATCCGCATCAACACCGCCGCACTGCAACTGGCGCTGGACCCAAGCAACCCGGCCGGTGTGCAGGTGGAAGAAGACGGCTTCGAGCTGCGCTGGGTGGGCAAGCGCGAGGCCTACCACAGCGCCTTTGTGCCGGTGCAAAAAATTGTCGAGCCGCGCCCCGACATCAGCAAACACTGGGACACCACCGGCAACCTGCTGATCAAGGGCGACAACATCGACGCCCTGCGCCTGCTGCGCCAAAGCTACTTTGGCAAGGTCAAGCTCATCTACATCGACCCGCCCTACAACACCCAAAGCGACGCTTTCATCTACCGCGATGATTTTTCGGCAAAGCAGGGTGCGGTGCTGGAACAGTTGGGCTACGCCAAAGACAACATCGACTACATCAAGAACATCTACGGCGCCCGCACCCACAGCGGCTGGCTGTCGTTCATGTACCCGCGCCTGCTGCTGGCCAAGGACTTGCTACGCGACGACGGGGTGATTTTTATCAGCATTGACGACAACGAACAGGCGCAGCTCAAGCTGCTGTGTGATGAGGTGTTTGGGCAGGAGAATTTTGTAGCCACTGTCATCTGGCACAAGCGGTATGCCGCCTCCAACGATGCAACTGGCATCCCGTCCATGCATGACTATGTTCTGATTTACCAAAAGTCTGATGCTTTCAATCGCCGACTCTTGCCTCGAACAGAAAAGCAAGACGCTCTCTACAAGTTTGATAGCAACGATGGCAAGGGCCAATGGCGCCCCGACAACCTGACTGTCAAAACCGTCTCTGAGTCCTACATCTACGAAATCACGAACCCAGAGACTGGAAAAAAATACCTCCCTACCAAGGGACGTTGCTGGCTTACGAGTGAATCAAAAATGCTCGAATGGATTTCAGAGAAGCGTGTTTTTTTTGGGAAAAATGGTGAAGGTGCGCCACAACTCAAACGGTATTTACAAGAGGTACAACAAGGCATCATTCCAAACACGTACTGGTCGTATGACGAAGTGGGGCATACAGACGGCGCACGTAAAGAGTTAAAACAAGTTTTTGATGGTCATGCACCTTTTGACAATCCCAAGCCAACGGGCCTGTTAAGGAAAATCTTCCAAATCACAACCAACCCCGACGACATCGTGCTGGACTTCTTTGCCGGCTCAGGAACCACAGCCCACGCAGTCATGGCACAAAACGCCGAAGACGGCGGCAGCCGCAAGTTCATCCTGGTGCAAATCCCCCAGCCCATCGACGCCAAGAAGCAAAAAGAAGCCCACAGCTTCGTCACCCAAACGCTGGGCCAGCCCGAGGCCACCATCTTTGAGATCACCGCCGAGCGCATTCGCCGCGCCGGCGCCAAGCTGGAGTCTGAACTGGCGGCCAAAGCCGCAGCCAAAACCACAAGCACACAAGGCGACCTGTTGCGTGTTGACACGCCAGAAATGCCGCCACTGGACACCGGCTTTCGCATCTTTGAGCTGGTGGACGACCCCGACGCCCTGATCCTGCAAAAGCCGCTGCAAGACGCCACACAGGACGATCTGGCGGCACTACAGATAAGCATTGCCACACCCCAGCCCGCGCAACTGCCCCGCGTGCTGCACAACCTGCTGCTGGCCGAGCAGCTGCCGCTGACCACCGTGCTGCGCACGGTGAAGGAAGCGCACCTCTACTTGGCCGACAACGTGCTGATAGTCGTCAAACCCGTGCCATTGGCCGAGCTGGCGGATACGCTGCGCGCCCTGCAGGCCAGCACCACCCCGGCGGTGTACCTGACGGTGTACGCGCCGTGGATTGACGACGACAACTTCATGCTCGGCATCAAAACCCTGGCCGAGTCGCTGGGGTATTCGTCCGACAAACTGCGGCTGCGTGGGTAAGCCGGGAGTTGATGCGTATGACCGCCCAATTCCAATACACCACCCTCGCCCACCAGACCGCAGCTGTGCAGTCGCTGGCCGATGTGTTCAACGACGTGCGTTTTATGGCGCCAAAAAACGTGCAGGCCAACCCAACACTGGTGCCAGGCGAGGCAGCTGCGGCGCTGCGCGAGAACATCACGGCAGTGCGCCTGCGCAACCAGGTAAGCGTGGGCGCGGTGCAGGTGCCGGTGACCAATACACCAGCCCTCGGGCTGGACGTGCTGATGGAGACCGGCACCGGCAAGACGTTTACCTTTATCGAAACCATTCACCGCCTGCACCGGGACAAAAAAATCTCCAAATTTATCGTGCTGGTGCCCTCTAACGCGATTCGCCAGGGCACGCTGAAGAGTTTTCAGAGCACGGCGGCGTTTTTTGCCAAACAGTACGACCAGCACATCAACGTCTACAACTATTCCGCCAAGACGGTGGGCGGCTTTATTCATGCGGCCAATGCGGGCATTTCGGTGCTTGTCGCCACCTACCAGTCGTTTGCGGGTGATGGCAAGGTGATCAACCAGCGGGGTGTGGAGGCCAACCTGTTTGGCCACGCCAAGAGTTACATGGAGGCACTGGCTGTTATTCGCCCGGTGCTGATCATTGACGAGCCGCACCGCTTTGAGGGCAAGCAAACGCAGGAGTATCTGGCCCGGTTCAACCCGCTGCTGACCATCCGTTTTGGCGCCACGTTCAAATCCAAAGACAAGGCCGACAGCGCCGCTTTGAAGTACACAAACCTGGTCTACACACTCGACAGCCTGGAGGCGTTTCGCCAGCGGCTGGTGAAGGGCATTGTGGTGGACACGGTGGGCACGGGCTCTGGCACGCAGGCGCTGACCTATCTGTCCAGCATGGGCACGGGCAAGGAGCGCTGTGCCCATGTGCAGTACCACACGGCTAGCGGCCCGACAGCGGCGGTGGACTTGCGGGCCAAAGACAACCTGGGCGACAAAACCGGGCTGGCCTTTTTGGACGGGCATGTGGTGGAGAACGTCACGGCCAAGGAGCTGCTGTTTACCAACGGCTTTGCGCTGCCGCTGGGTGAGCCCACGGCCTACGGCATGCTGGCCGCACAAACCCAGTCGCTGATTGTGGAATGCGCGGTGGCCAACCATTTTGAGCGGGAGGAAGACCTGTTCAAGCGTGGCATCAAGTCGCTGAGCCTGTTCTTCATCGACGCGGTGGCGAAGTACATGCCTGAAGGCAACAAGCCCACTGTGCTGCGCGATGCATTTGAATTCCACTACCAGGCGCACCTGGCCGCCACACTGGCCAAGCCCGATGTGCACCCGCCTTACCGCGCCTACTTGGAGCGCAGCGCGGCCGACATTGGCCGGGTGCACAAGGGTTACTTCGCCCGTTCACACAGCGAAAAGGGCGAAGAAGAGGCGATCAAACTCATCTTGCAAGAGAAAGAAAAGCTGCTGAGCTTTGACACCGATCTGCGCTTCATCTTCTCGATGTGGGCGCTGCAAGAGGGCTGGGACAACCCCAATGTTTTCACGCTGTGCAAGCTGGCCCCCAGCAACTCCAAAATTACCAAGCTGCAGCAAATTGGCCGTGGCCTGCGCCTGGCGGTGAACCAACAGCTGGAGCGGGTGCAGGCGGACGACCCGGCGTTTGACGAAATCAACCAGTTAACGGTGGTCGTGCCTGCCAGCGAAGGCGATTTTGTGGGCGCGATCCAGAGCGAGATTGCCGCCCACAGCGTGCGCCAGGTGGCGCGGGTGATCAACCAAGAGTCGCTGGCGGCAAGTGGCATCAGCATGAATCCGTTTGTGACGGTGGCGCTGTTTGGTGCGCTGGCGCAGTGCGGTGCCGGCAGCACCGACATAGCCACCGGCACGCTGGAGCTGCAGCCTGACGCCACCACGTTCAAGCGCCAGCGGGCGGCGATTGAAGGCGTGCTGGCCACGGTTGCGGGCCTGGGCGCAGACCATGCCCGCGCCATGCTGGTCTATCTGGACGCGTATTACGACGGCTACGGCCAGGTCAAAGCCAAGCAAGACAAGACCCCCGCACAGTTGCATGTGAACCTGGCGCAGTTTGCCCAGTTCAAGGAGCTGTGGGCGCGGCTGAACCAGGACGCGGTGCTGCATTACGCGCTGGACACCTCCACCCTGGTGGACAACATCGTGCAAAGGCTTGGCGCAAGCTTTCAGGTGCGCCCACTCACCATCCAGATCACCCGCACCCAGGATGTGCAAAGCCTGCACGGCGCGCAGAGCACCCAGAGTAGTTATGGGGTGAAGTCCCACACGGTGTTCACCCTGGCAGGTTTTGTGCGCGAGCTGGCCAACGCCACCAAGCTGAGTTACCACACGGTGGCGCAATGCCTGGCGCGTATGCCGATCGAAAAATTTGACCAGATACGGCACAACGAGGGCCGCGCACTCAGCGCGCTGCGTGACACCATGCTGGCCTGTGTGCATGAGCTGCTGGTGCACACGCTGTCGTACGAGCTGCGCCAGACCCAGGTCAAGACCGCGTTGACAGACAACACCAGAACGCTGCTACAGACCCTGAACGTGTCACTCTGCGGCTCGGAGCTGCACACCATCACCAACCCCGAGGTGCGCAGCCGGTCTTTGTACAGCGACGACTTCATGCCAGTAGACAGCCAGATTGCGCGCGACACGGTGGACGCGTCACAGGCGCAGCGCATTGCTGTGTTTGCCAAGCTGCCCAAAGTGGACATTCCCACGCCGGCGGGCAAATACAACCCCGACTTTGGCTACGCTGTGCTGCAAGGCGGCACCGCCCAGGCCATGTACCTGGTGGTGGAGACCAAGGGCTACGACCATTACGACAACATCCCGGCCGACGAGCGCCGGAAGATCAGCAGCGCCAAACGCTTTTTTGAAGCGCTGCGCGCGCAGGGCACCCCCGTAGAGTTCCACACCAAGCTGAACGGTGAAACACTGGCGCAAATTCTTCATCAAATCAGCATATAACGCACTATTTATAAGCGTAAGTAGCTCCTAAATTAATAGCAATCACCACCATGACATCCCAAGAAACCTCCCCCGGCCTGGTCGTCCAGAACACCGCCGTGCCACGCCGGCTGGCCGACTTCAAACTGATAGCGTTTGACATGGACTCGACGTTGATCAACATCGAATGTATTGACGAGATTGCCGACGCTGCGGGCCGCAAGGCCGAGGTGGCGGCGATCACCGAGGCCGCCATGCGCGGCGAGATCACCGACTTCAAGGACAGCTTGCGCCGCCGCCTGGCGCTGCTGCGCGGGGTGACGGTGGCCGACATGGAGCGCGTCTACACCGAGCGCCTGCAGCTCAACCCCGGTGCGGCCACGCTGGTGGCGGCGTGTAAGGCGGCGGGGCTGAAGGTGTTGCTGGTGAGTGGGGGCTTCACATTTTTTAGCGACCGCGTGCGCGACCGGCTGGGCATCGACTTTAGCCGCGCCAATGTGCTCGAAATTGAAAACGGCCAGCTCACCGGCCGCACCTCGCCCCAGGTCTGGGGCGACATCTGCGACGGCGCAGAAAAGCGCCGCACGCTGCTGGAAGTGGCGTCGCTGCTGGGCATCACACCCGCGCAGTGCATCGCCATGGGAGACGGTGCCAACGACCTGCCGATGATGGCTGCCGCCGGTCTGTCAGTCGCTTACCACGCCAAGCCCAAAGTGCGAGCCCAGGCCCAGGTGGCGATCAATGAAGGCGGGCTCGACCGTCTGCTCGAAATACTGCACTGATTTTTGGAGATTTTTTTTGT
Organism: Burkholderiaceae bacterium; assembly: GCA_043785395.1. GTDB lineage: Bacteria > Pseudomonadota > Gammaproteobacteria > Burkholderiales > Burkholderiaceae_C > JAGOEY01. Next base: position 7,334 of record JAYVXE010000499.1, read on the forward strand.
CCCCTATTTCCCGCTTCTTCCGTTTTTTCGAAAAGCTGCTCCACCCCTACCCCGCCACCGAACCCGCAGTCCCGCCCGGCAGCTTCACCGCATTCCTCTGGGCCTGCACCCAGGGGGTGCGCGGCAAGATCGCCGTGATGGCGCTGCTGACCGCGGCCATGTCGGTCATCGAGGTGTCGCTGTTTGCTGTGCTGGGGCGCATCGTGGACTGGCTTGGCGGCCAGCCGCCCGCAACCCTGTGGCAGGACCGGGGCAGCACCCTGCTGTGGCTGGCCGTTGCGCTGGTTGCCAGCATCGGTGTGGTGGCGCTGCAAACCACGGTCAAACACCAGACGCTGGCGGTGAATCTGCCGATGCGCCTGCGCTGGAACTTCCACCGCCTGCTGCTGGGCCAGAGCATGGCGTTTTACCAGGATGAATTTGCCGGGCGTATCACCGCCAAAGTGATGCAGACCGCGCTGGCCGTGCGCGACACCATTTTTGTGCTGGCCGACGTGGTGGTCACGATGGGTGTTTATGTGGGCACCATGGTGGTTCTGGCCGCCGTGCTGGAGCCGCTGCTGATGTGGCCCTTCCTGCTCTGGCTGGCGCTGTACATCGGCGCGCTGGTATTTTTTGTGCCCCGGCTGGGCCAGGTGGGCAAGGCCCAGGCCGACGCCCGTGCGCTGATGACAGGCCGGGTGACCGACGCGTACACCAACATCGCAACCGTCAAGCTGTTCTCGCACAACAACCGCGAAGCCGGTTTTGCACGCGCCGCGATGCAGGACTTCATGGCCACTGGCCACGCGCAGATGCGGCTGGTGAGTGCGTTTGAGATCGTCAACCACACGCTGAGCATGGGACTCACGGCAGGTATGGCAGGTATGTCGCTGTGGCTGTGGTCGCACGGCACGATTGGCATCGGTGCGGTGGCCGCCTCCACCGCCATGGCGCTGCGCCTGCAGGGCATGTCGCACTGGATCATGTGGGAGATGACCAGCCTGTTCGAGAACATCGGCACAGTGCAGGACGGCATGAAAACGCTGTCGCGCCCGCGTGCCGTGCTCGACGCACCCGGTGCGTCCGCCCTCAGCGTGCCGCGCGGAGAAGTGCGCTTCGAGCAGGTCCGTTTTGCCTACGGCCGCACACCCGCCGAGGGAGGCCGCAGCGTGATCGACGGGTTGAACCTGACCGTGCGCCCCGGCGAAAAAATAGGCCTTGTGGGCCGCTCGGGTGCAGGCAAATCCACGCTGGTCAACCTGCTGCTGCGCTTTCACGACCTGGAGGGTGGCCGCATCCTGATCGACGGCCAGGACATTGCGCAGGTGACGCAAGATTCACTGCGCGCCCACATCGGCATGGTCACCCAGGACACCTCGCTGATGCACCGCTCGGTGGCCGACAATATCCGGTATGGCCGCCCCGATGCCAGCGAGGCCGACATGGTCGCCGCAGCAAAGCGCGCCGAGGCGCATGACTTCGTCCAGACCCTGGGCGACGCCGGTGGACGCCACGGCTACGCAGCGCATGTGGGTGAGCGCGGGGTCAAACTCTCAGGCGGCCAGCGCCAGCGCATCGCCATTGCGCGCGTGATGCTGAAGGATGCACCCATCCTGCTGCTGGACGAAGCCACCAGCGCCCTCGACTCGGAAGTCGAAGCGGCGATCCAGGCCAGCCTGTACCGACTGATGGAGGGCAAGACCGTGATCGCCATCGCCCACCGCCTGTCCACCATCGCTGCGATGGACCGGCTGATCGTGCTGGATGCAGGCCGCATCGCCGAGGAAGGCGACCACCAGAGCCTGTTGGCGCGCGGCGGGCTGTATGCCCGGCTCTGGGCACACCAGAGCGGCGGTTTTCTGACCGAACCAGAATAGCCCATGCAGACGATGTATCGTAGGCACCGCGGCCCTTGACCGAGGAACCCGAGATGGACAGCTGCAAAGAAAACAACCCCATGCTGCGAGTTCCACAAGGTGGACTTCTTCGCGCTGGGCAACGCGGCCTGTGGTGTGTGGGCCATTTTTCTGGCACCGGCTTTTATAGCCAACCAGACGGTGAGGCATTTCCTGGTGACAGCGGCGCTGCAGCCTGCGGCTTGTGTGTTC
>JAYVXE010000500.1:0-2885 GCA_043785395.1 Burkholderiaceae bacterium
GCCAGAATAGGCGACCAGTCGTTTGTGGAGTTCCCGTAAATCGGTTTTGCATGGGCGTCAAAAACCTGGAAAAACAAGCCATGGTGGCCGGCCACGGCATAGGTCAAGCTGTATTCCAGTCCGTGTTCGGCGTTGGGCTGGCGCAGGGTTTTTTCGATTGACTGCGCAGCAGCGCTGAGTTCGTCGGCATCTTGTTCGGCAAAGTGGTGTTCGAGCGAGTGCACCACGACAGCGCCAAAGGCAATGAAGATCAGCGTGGTGGCGGCGCCGACCATGGCTGTGACACGCAGCGCCAGCGACACCGGACGCCGCTGCGGCTGGGTTGTGGGCGGCTTATGCGGCATCTGGCAGGTCTAGTGTGTAGCCCATGCCACGTACTGTTTGGATCAGCTTGGGTTCAAAAGCATCGTCGATCTTGCTGCGCAAGCGACGGATGGCAACGTCGATGACGTTGGTGTCGCTGTCAAAGTTCATGTCCCAAACTTGGGAGGCAATCAATGATCGGGGCAGGACTTCACCCTGGTGCCGAACCAAAAGCTCCAACAGGGCAAACTCTTTGCCGGTCAGATTGATGCGCAGCCCGGCGCGCGTGACCCTGCGCCGCGGCAGGTCAAGCACCAAGTCGCTGATTTGGATGCGATCCGCTTGTATGGGGGTGCTGCCACGGCGCAACAGGGTGCGGACCCGCGCCAGCAGTTCGGAAAATGCAAAGGGCTTCACCAAGTAGTCATCTGCGCCCAGTTCCAGTCCTTTGACACGATCAGCCACACTGTCACGGGCCGTCAAGAACAAGACTGGAATATTTTTTCCGGACTCGCGCAAGGATTGCAGGATGCGCCAGCCATCTACGTCGGGCAGCATGACATCGAGAATGATCAGCCCGTAGGCCCCATCCATGGCAAGGTGATGGCCGTCCAGTCCGTTGCGTGCAACATCGACTAAAAAGCCAGCCTCCATCAGTCCTTGGCGCAGGTAGTCGGCGGTTTTTGTCTCATCTTCAACAACAAGAATTTTCATGGAAGGAGGCGCCTTTGTGCGTCGCACAGACCGAAGGTCTGGGTAGGAAGTTGGGAGGGATGGGGATTTTAATGCGCAATTTTCGCTTCGGCCATTTTTTTTGCGTGACAGCTGTATGACGGAAATGTCATGTTTCCGTCATGCGTGAGACAGGGTGAAATTATTAAGCTATGAATTCGTTGGCATCCACGTGAGAAGTGAAAAATTTCCCAAGGGATGGCCAAAATTGGTTTTGTAATTTTATTTGTTTGAAGGATTTTTTGTGAAAAAAACCACCACCCTGCTCTCCGTTTTGATGGTATGTACTGCTTTTATTTCTGTGAATGCAGTTGCTGAAGATAATATTGGTAAGTCATTTGATGCTAGTTATCCTGTGTTGCCACATGGGGAGTCGGTGAAGAGTTCTGCCGAAGTTAAAAATGAATGGGTGCAGGAGCGCAAGGCCAATACAGTACAATTTTCTAATGCAACTTACCCTGTTTTGCAGCAGGGAGGGAAGGCAAAAACCAGGGCCGAGGTCGTTGCCGAGCTTGAGCAAGCCAAAAAGGATGGTTCTTTGGCGGCGAATGCCCGTATGTACGGATCACGCTAGCATCAGCAGGAATGCGCCATGCCCTGCAAGCATGGCGCATTCCACAGGTGTCGATCCAGTTGGATGCGGCCGCCTTGGTTGGCCTGGCCTTTCCCCCCGGCTTTTGTTGCCGACGACTGACTCTTATGGTATGCAAGGACACCTATGAATTCAATTGCCAGGTATCGGCCATTGTGGACGATATTACCCATTGCCTTGGTGTGCAGTATGGCGCTGCCAGCGCATGCACAGGCCTCTGCGTCTGTCGCTGTTTCAAGTCAAGATACGCAGTTTCAAAGCGCCTACGTCTCGGCCTTTATTGGTTACCGAGGTTTTACGGAGCAGCCCGTCACCTCTTGGCAAGATGCGCATCGGCTGGTTGAGCACATCGGTGGCTGGCGGGTCTATGCCAAAGAGGCCCAGCAAGCCGATGTCGTGGTGCCATCCATGGCGCCGGGCCAGGCGGCGATCGACCACCAGGGGGGCCAGCCATGAGCCAGACGAGCGTGGTTTTACGCACCGGCAAGCTGGGTTTGGCTGCCATCGCCTTGCTGGTGTTGTCAGCATGTGCAAGCGTGGATTTTGACAAGTCCCTGGCCAATACGAACCAGGAAATGGGTGATTTCACACAAGGAAAATTGGCTTTGGCACAGACGCCGAGTCAAAGTGAAGAGCGTCAAAAGGAGGGCGCGGCCTTGCTGCTACAGCCCTTGCAGCAAAGTGATGCTGTGCGGCTTGCCTTGCTCAACAGTCCCGCGCTGCAAGCCTTATTGGCTCAGAACTGGGCGCAGGCTGCCAAAGCCGCGCAGGGTGGGCGCCTTGTCAACCCGATGTTCAGCTTTGAGCGCATGCGCCAAGGCGATAGTTTGGAGTTGGGACGTATGCTGAGCTTGGGCTTGCTCGATCTGCTGACGTTGCCGATCCGCTACGGCATAGCGCAGCAGCAAATCGCACAGTCGCAGCTGCACTTGAGCAGCCAAGTCGTTGAGCAGGTCACCCAGGTTCGTCAGGCCTGGATTGCGGCGGTGTCGGCACAGCAAAGCCTGCAATATGCCAAACAGGTGAATGCTGCAGCACAGGCTGGTGCTGAACTGGCACGACGCATGCAGGCGGTGGGTAATTTCAGTCGTTTGCAGCGCATGCGTGAGCAAGCCCTCTATGCCGATGCCACGACGCAATGGGCTGCGGCCCAGCAGGCTGCCATGGCAAGCCGCGAGGCCTTGGTGCGCCAGTTGGGCTTGAGTGATGAACAGGCGATTTTGCTGGTACTGCCTGAGCGCCTGCCTGACTTGCCAAA
>JAYVXE010000501.1:0-9398 GCA_043785395.1 Burkholderiaceae bacterium
GGTGGTCTAAGTTCACCACGCCGCGAGACGAGCGCGCCGCTTCCAGTGCACCCGTGGATCTGGCTCTGCCAGGCCACCGGGTGCGCCCCCTTGAGGGGGAAGCACCGTAGGTGCTTCGGGGGTGGTCTAAGTTCACCGCGTCAAATATCAAACTGCACGCCCTGCGCCAGCGGCAGCGCCGTCGAATAGTTGATGGTGTTGGTGGCGCGGCGCATATAGGCGCGCCAGCTGTCCGAGCCTGATTCACGGCCACCGCCGGTTTCTTTCTCGCCGCCAAACGCCCCGCCAATCTCGGCTCCGCTGGGGCCGATGTTGACATTGGCAATGCCGCAGTCCGAGCCGCTGCTGGCCATGAAGTGCTCGGCCTCGCGCAGATCGAGCGTGAAGATGGACGAAGACAGGCCCGCGCCGACGGCGTTGTTGGCCTCGATCGCCTGCGCCAGCGTTTGGTAGCGCAGCACATACAAAATCGGCGCAAAGGTCTCGCGCAGCACCGGGCCGCTGTGCGCGCCCAGCTCCACCAGGGCCGGGCGGACGTAGTAGGAGGCGTCGGCCGCAGCGCCGCTGGCAACCAGCACCCGCGTGCCGCCGTGCACCACAGCCCCCAGCTCCCGGCTCTCGCCCAGCGCCTGCTGCATGGCCTCAAAAGCGGCCCGGTCCACCAGCGGCCCAACCAGGGTGCCCGCAGTGCGCGGATCGCCCACCTGCACCTGGGCGTAAATGCGGGCCAGCTGCGGCACCAATTGGTCGTAGATGCTGTCGTGGACGAACAAACGGCGCAGCGTGGTGCAGCGCTGACCGGCCGTGCCCATGGCGGCGAAGGCGATGCCGCGCAGCGCCAAACCGAGGTCGGCCGACGGCGCAACGATGGCAGCGTTGTTGCCGCCCAGCTCCAAAATCGCCCTGGCAAAACGTGCCGCCAAGCGCGGCGCAATGGCGCGGCCCATCGCCGTCGAGCCGGTCGCCGACAGCACCCGCACCAAAGGCGCATCCACCAGCACCGCGCCAAGCCCACGCTCGCCGATCAAGAGACCAAGCAAGCCCTCGGGCGCATCGCCAAAACGGGCCAGCGCGCGCGCGGCAATGGCATGGGTTGCAAGGGCCGTCAGCGGCGTCTTCTCGGACGGCTTCCAGACCACGGCATTGCCGCACACCAGCGCCAGCGCAGCGTTCCAGGCCCAGACCGCCACGGGGAAGTTGAACGCCGAGATCACGCCGACCACGCCCATCGGATGCCAGGTCTCCATCATCCGGTGGCCGACGCGCTCGGTCGCAATCGTCAGGCCATGGAGCTGGCGCGACAGGCCGACGGCGAAGTCGCAAATATCGATCATCTCCTGCACCTCACCCGCGCCCTCGGACGGCACCTTGCCGGCCTCCAGCGTTACCAGCAAACCCAGGTCAGCCTTGGCCGCGCGCAACTCCTCGCCCAGCAAACGCACCAGCTCACCCCGGCGCGGCGCGGGCACATCGCGCCAGGCACGGTAAGCGGCGTCGGCCTGGGCAATGGCGGCCTGGGCCTGCGCGGGCGAGGTCGGCACCAGCTCGGCAATCGGCTCGCCGCTGATCGGCGAGTGCACCCGCAGCGGGCCGCCATGCAGGGCGCTGGGCGCCACGCCAAGACGCAGCAACAGCTGCTCAACCTGTGCGGCGACGGTGGGGGGAGAAGCTGGGGAGGCTTGGGGCATGGTGGTTTCCAGTCAGATAAGGCAATCACATAAAAAATAGGACAGACGCAAACCCGCCAGCGCGATGCCAGCGATGCCAGCGCTGGCGGGTCTGCAAGCCGGGTCAAGGCACAGCGTGTGCGGCGCACCGCCGACCATCGTACGCCGCCGACTATCCCGCAAAAAAAGCAGCTTGCATAACAAGAAATAGGAAGTAGTTAATGCTTTTTAAGAATCAAGTTTCTTGTTTTGTCAGAACCTCCTAGGGTAAACATAGGCGAGCGTACAAAGCAATGGGCTTTAAATGGTGGAACTTTAGTTGATTCAAAAATTGCATGACCATACTGCGCAAAGCCTCACTGCCACCGATCGCCAACCTGCTGGCATTCGAGGCCGTGGCGCGCCACGCCAGCATGTCGCGCGCCGCAGCCGAGCTGCACCTGACGCAAAGCGCTGTATCGCGTGCGGTCAGCCAACTGGAGGCACAACTCGGCATCGCACTGTTCCACCGGGTACGCCAGCGCGTGGTGTTGAGCGATGCGGGCCGGATCTACGCCGCCGATGTGCGGGCGCTACTCCAACAACTCGCCGACGCTGCGCAAAATGTCATGAGCCTGTCCAGCGGTGGGCAATTGAACCTGGCGGTACTGCCAACCTTTGGCACGCGCTGGCTCATCCCCCGGCTCGGCGATTTCTTGGCCCAGCAGCCCGGCGTCAACGTCAACTTCGCCACCCGCATCGAACCCTTTGACTTTGCCCAAGGGCCGCTGGATGCCGCCATCCATTTTGGTGCGCCGCACTGGGCCGGTGCGGTCTGTGAGTACCTGATGCATGAAGAAGTCGTGCCGGTTTGCAGCCCCAGCTACCAGCGCCAGCACGGCATTGCGGACTACGCCGATTTGGCCGCCGTCGTGCTGCTGCAGCAAAGCACGCGGCCGACGCAATGGGCCAGCTGGTTTGAGCAAGTCGGCGCGGCCACCCCGCTGGCGCTGCGCGGCCCGCGCTTCGAGCAGTTTTCCATGCTGGCCCAAGCCGCAGTGTGCGGCCTGGGTGCCGCGCTGCTGCCACGTTTTTTGGTAGAGCAAGAGCTGCAGACCGGCGAACTGGTGCAACTGTTTGCGCAGGCCCTGCACAACCGCGCAGCCAACAGCGACGCCTACTACCTGGTCTACCCCGAGTCCCGCGCCCAGCTGCCGCTGCTGCGCGCGTTTCGGGACTGGCTTTTGGGGCAATGCGGGCAAGTTTGAGCCGCCAGCGCTTTCGCACCCAGCCAGGGGTCTGTTCATACGGCTAAGGCAAGCCAAAAGGAGGAGATTTTTTGAATACGCTAACGAAAAATATGACGACAGAAATTCTGCTTCAGGTCGACGCCGTCGGTAAAAAATTTGGCCACCATAAAGTTCTCGATGGCATTAATTTCCACCTGAATAAAAAAGAAGTGGTGGCGGTTATCGGCCCCAGTGGATCGGGTAAAAGCACCTTGTTGCGATGCATTAACCAGTTGGACGCACAAACCGAGGGAAGCATCACCGTAGGGGGTGTAAAAATCACAGCAGGAACGCCTGCCAAAAAATCAGAATTAATAGCGTTGCGCCGAAAAATAGGAATGGTTTTCCAGTCCTTTAATCTGTTTCCCCATCTGAGCGTCTTGCGCAACGTGAGTTTGGCGCAAGAGCGGGCCTTGGGGCGTAGCAAAAAAGAGGCGGATGCCCGCTCGGTGGAGCTGCTGTCGCGGGTTGGGCTTGCCGACAAAATCAATCAATATCCGGCGCGCTGCTCCGGCGGGCAGCAGCAACGCATTGCCATTGCACGGGCCCTGGCACTAGACCCCGAGCTGATGCTGTTTGACGAGCCGACCTCGGCCCTGGACCCCGAGCTTGGCCTGGAAGTGCTGGCCGTGATGCGCGAGCTGGCCGATGACGGCATGGCCATGGTCGTGGTCACCCATGAAATGCACTTTGCCGAGCATGTCTCGAACCGCGTCATCATCATGGCCGACGGCGTCATCGTGGAAGAAGGGCCGAGCGAGAAAGTCATGAAAAATCCGCAGACCGAACGTGCCCAGCGCTTTCTCAATGCGGTGCGAGAACGCTAATGTGGACTGATTTTTATGCCATTGCCAAAGGTATTCCTTGGAGTATCGGGCTGACACTGCTGGCATTCTTGATGGGCGCTGCTCTGGGTTTTCCTTTGTGCGCACTGCGGCTGGCACCATGGCGGCCCCTGCGCGGCGCGGCCATTGGCATCATCCTCACCCTGCGCTCGATCCCGCCGATTGTCTGGTTGTTTTTTATCTTCTTCGGCATCGGCAGTGGCCTGCTGTCCGTCAGTCCCTTTGTGGCCGCCGTGGTGGGACTCGGTCTGATCACGGCTGCCAATATGGCCGAAATTTACCGTGGTGCCTTGACGGCCATCCATGCCGGGCAATGGGAAGCTGCCAAGATGCTGAACCTGAGCCGGCCCCAGCAATTCCTTGACATTATCATGCCGCAAATGCTCCGTATCGCCCTTCCATCGGCTGCGACTTATGCGATCGGCTTGCTGAAGGATTCTGCTGTGGCGTCGGCCATTGGTGTACCCGATATCGCCTTGATGTCGTACCAGGTTTCCCAGCAAACGTTCAGGGGTTTGAGTGTTTATGGCAGCGCTGCATTCATCTACATCGCGCTCAGCCTGCCGATGGCGTGGTTTGCCCGTTGGGCAGATATACAGCTGCGGGCAAAGGTGTCACATTGATGGAAACCATTATTTTTTGGGAAGAGTGGTTCCCAAGTTTACTCCAGGGTTTCTGGGTTTCCATCCAGGCCACAATTGCCTGCCTTTTGCTGGGTATTCCATTCGGTTTAGTGCTGGCGCTGTTGGTGCAAGCCAAGTCCAAAGCTATGCGCGCAATGGCGGTCAGCATGGTGGAAATAGGGCGTGGTGTGCCGGCCTTGATTCTTCTGCAATTTTTCTATTTTGGACTGCCCACGGTTGGTTTGACATTTTCGGCCTTCGTTTCCACCGTGCTGGCATTGGCATGCTGTACCGGTGCGTATACCAGTGAAATTATTCGAGCCGGCCTGGAAGCTGTTCCACGGGGACAGAAAGAGGCCGCAGAAATGATTGGCCTGGGGCGTTACGACAGCTTGTGGTTCATTATTATTCCGCAAGGCTTGCGGATCGCACTACCGGGATTGCTGGGCTTTTCCATCATGATGCTGCAAGCGACATCCTTGTGCTTTACGGTGGCCTTGCCTGAATTGGTCAGCCAAGCCCAAGCGATTGGTGCCAGTACTTTCAGGTACATGGAAATACTTGCGCTGACTGGATTTTTGTATGCCTCGGTCTGTATTCCGGCCACGGTGATGGTGGCCCGGCTGGAGCGGCGCTTAGCCCGCTATGAAAGCTAGGACGGCGGAAGTCTGCTGGAATCTCTGTGTTTTCCCACTGTTGCGAAATCGCAAAAACCTGAAGGAGTTCTCATGGGTATTATCTTGAAGCCACTGCGCGTTGCCACAACCATGTTGGTACTGGGGATGCTGGGTAGCTCGGTGCTGGCCCAAGGGTGCAAGCCACTCCATACTTTTAAAACGGTTACACCGAATACTTTGACGGTTGCAACTTCGGTGCTTCCACCATTTACCTTGGTCAACAGCAGTGGCATGCTGACCGGGGTGGATGGTGAGATTTTAAAAATAATTGCAGCCAAAGAATGCTTGGCACTGGCGATTGTGATTGCCGACCCTTCTGCCATCATTCAATATGTGACCACGAAAAAAGCCGACATGGCTGCTGGGAATTGGTACCGTACTGTCAGCCGGGCCAAAATTGTAGACCTGACGGCACCTTTGTACATCGACCAAATGGGAATTTTTTCCAAAGATGGCGCTGCAACTGTAGGTTCCTTGCAAGGTAAGCGGGTTGGTTCGGTTCTAGGCTATTTGTGGGTCGCCGATCTTCAAAAGTTATTGGGCAGTGGCCTCAGTCTTTATCCCAACCCAGTGGCCTTGGCACAAGACTTGGCGACCGGCCGGATCGATGTTGGGGTCGACAGTTATGCCGCTGGAATAAGCGCCCAGGGCAAGGGCGGCTATGCCGGCATCAAAATCAGCGTGGCCGTGCCCGATGCACGGATCCAGGCCTCGGTGCAATCGCCCCAAGCTGGCTTCCCCTATACCAAAGCAAATACTGCATTGGGGGCGGCGCTTGATGCGCATATCAAAGATTTACACCAGTCCGGAGAAATTGTGAAAATTTTGACGAGTTATGGATTGGCTCCATCTGCTGCCGAGGTTGGTGTACCCCATTTGGTCCCATAAGATAGTTGTATTTTTTAAATACGATGGGCAAAGGTGCTATGGGCCATGAATTTAAAAATCAAGGATGCTTTTATGTCGAATGATCCTTTGCTGCAACCTTACCAGTTAAAGCATCTCACGTTGAGAAATAGACTTATCACAACCGCGCATGAGCCCGCTTATCCTGAAGATGGCATGCCCAAAGAGCGCTACCGTGCCTACCATACGGAGCGGGCGAAATCAGGCATCGCCTTGACCATGACGGCGGGATCGGCGGCTGTTTCGCGTGACAGCCCGCCCGTCTTTAACAATGTTTTGGTCTACAAAGATGAAGTGGTCCCATGGCTGAAGGATTTGGCGGACAGTTGCCACGAGCACGGAGCTGCCGTCATGATTCAACTGACCCATCTTGGCCGTCGGACGCGCTGGGATAAAGGAGATTGGTTGCCGGTGGTCTCACCCTCACACCAGCGCGAGGCGGCCCATCGATCTTTCCCCAAAGTGATCGAAGACTGGGATATGGAACGCATTATCAAAGACTATGCGGATGCGGCTGAAAGAATGCAGGCGGCGGGGATGGATGGCATTGAGCTAGAGGCCTACGGGCATTTACTGGATCAGTTTTGGTCACCCTTGACGAATGAGCTTGACGCACCCTATGGTGGTTCACTGGACAATCGCTTGCGATTCACTTTTGACGTTTTAAGCGCCATGCGCCAACGCGTAGGAGCTGATTTTTTAATTGGTGTGCGCTATACCGCCGACGAGGTGCGCGAAGGCGGTTTGACCAAAGAAGATGGTTTGGCCATTTCGCTCAAGTTGAAAAATAGCGGCATGGTTGATTTTCTCAACGTGATTCGAGGCTATATTGAAACCGATGCCGGTTTGACCGACGTCATTCCGATCCAGGGCATGGCAAATTCACCGCATTTGGACTTTGCCGGAGAAATCCGTGCCGCTACCCAATTTCCGACGATCCACGCCGCCCGCATCCCTGATGTCGCCACGGCGCGGCATGCCATCGCCAATGGCAAGGTCGACTTGGTTGGCATGACCCGTGCCCATATGGCCGATCCGCACATTGTGCGAAAAATTCGCGAAGGTCGTGAGCACGAAATCCGTCCCTGTGTCGGGGCTAACTATTGCCTTGATCGCATCTACCAAGGCGGTGAAGCTTATTGCATTCACAACCCGGCAACGGGGCGCGAGAGCACCATTCCACACGACATTCCTCCGGCACTGGTTCGGCGCAAGCTGGTGGTGGTAGGGGCTGGACCGGCGGGCCTGGAGGCGGCCCGGGTGGCGGCTGAGCGCGGCCACAGCGTACTGGTGTTGGAGGCCACAAATGATCCCGGTGGCCAGGTGCGCTTGACCGCCCAAAGCCCGAGACGCCGAGAAATGATGGGGATTATCGATTGGCGTATGGCGCAATGCCAGAAACTGGGTGTCGATTTTAAATTCAATACTTGGGCAGATGCCTCAACGGTGCTGCAAGCGGAACCAGATGCAGTGATTATTGCAACCGGTGGTTTACCCCATACCGAAATTTTGAAAACCGGTAATGGTTTGGTAGTCTCAAGCTGGGACATCATTTCGGGCGACACCAAAGCAGGACGGAATGTTTTGTTATTTGACGATGCCGGTGACCATGCGGCACTGCAGGCAGCTGAATTTATTGCCGCCAGCGGTGCCCGGCTGGAGATCATGACGCCAGACCGTTCTTTCGCACCAGAAGTCATGGCCATGAACCTGGTTCCGTATATGCGTTCCTTGCAAAAACAGGATGTCATTTTTACTGTTACTTTCCGGTTGATGGCCGTTCGGCGTGAAGGAGATCAACTCGTTGCCAGTATCGGCAGTGATTATGGTGGAGTCCATCAAGAGCGATGTTTTGACCAAATTGTGGTCAATCACGGAACCCGACCCATGGCCGATCTGTATTTTGAGCTAAAACCGATGTCGCGCAATTTGGGCGCGGTGGATCAAAATGCTTTAATGGACGGGAAAGCGCAGACGCGGCACGAAAATAAAGATGGTAGCTTCCAATTATTTAGAATTGGAGATGCGGTATCTGCGCGCAATACCCATGCTGCAATTTACGATGCCATACGACTGGTGAAAAATATTTAAACCATGGCTTGTGCAAAAATGCATGAAGATTTTTTGCAGAAGAATTTTATCGGAATCTCTGTCGGCGAGAGGTTTTAGTATGGACGCATCAGATGTGCGAGACGGTGGCGGCAGTCCTCAAAAAGAAGAAAGCTTCGTACGGAGCGGGGTATTGGATCTGTACCAGGTCAGCCCTGTTGATCCAATACTGCTGGCGCAATTTTCGGCACTGGACCGCAAGGCAATGCGAAGCTACCGTTTGGGGCGCATCCGCCAACAGCTGCGACGCCATGATTATGCTGGTCTTTTGCTGGCCGATCCCATCAATATTCGTTATGCCACAGATACCAATAATTTGGGACTTTGGGTGATGCACTCGCCGAGCCGGTACGTGTTCGTCGCGACCGATGGGCCCGTGATTTTATTTGATTTTGACAGCAGCAAGCACAACAGCGCACAAATTGAAACGATCGATGAAATTCGATCTGCTACTCCATGGCTGTATTTTCTGGCCGGTCCTCGGGTGGCAGAAAAAACCAAACTTTGGGCCCAAGAAATAGAGGATTTGGTGCGGTGCCATGGCGCGGGAAACCGTCGTTTGGCGGTTGATCGGTGCGATCCTTGGGGTGCGCAGCAGCTTCAGTTGCATGGCTTGGAACTGTTGGATGCCCAACCCTTGATGGAGCAAGCACGGGCCATTAAATCGGACGAAGAAATTAAAAATTTGAAAGTTGTGATGGCTGTGTGTGATTTGGCCCTGGACAGGATGCACAAAAATTTACAGCCAGGTATTACGGAAAATCAAATGTGGAGTGTGCTGCATGCGACCAATATTGCGCATGGTGGTGAGTGGGCAGAAAGTCGTCTCTTAACGTCCGGGCCCCGGACCAACCCATGGTTTCAAGACGCAAGCCAGCGTGCCATCAACGCAGGAGATTTGTTGTGCTTTGATACCGATATGGTCGGTCCAGGCGGTTATTTAGCGGATATTTCGCGCAGCTGGGTGTGTCCGGGGAAACCGCCGAGCGCGGCACAAAACCAGCTGCACCATATTGCCCAAGAGCAGATTCAATACAACCTGGAGGTACTGCGTGCTGGCATGTCGTTTCGTGAATTTTCTGAGCGCAGCTGGCCCGTACCCGAGCCCTATATCCATAACCGGTACATGATGATGTTGCACGGTGTAGGTTTGGTAGATGAATACCCGAGTATTGCCTATGCGGTGGATTTTGAGGCATGGGGTTATGACGGTATTTTTGAGGAAAATATGGTGTTGTCGATGGAGAGCTACATTGGTGAGCGAAATGGCCAGCAAGGCGTGAAGCTAGAGCAGCAAGTTTTG